>JAOAEQ010000022.1 GCA_026416715.1 bacterium | reverse complement strand
AAGGAAAAGTTAAAGCGATTACTCCGTATGGTGCATTTATTGACCTCGGTGGACTTGATGGGTTATTACATATAAGTGATATGTCTTGGGCTCCAATTAAAGCCCCTAACGAAGTGGTTCATATCGGACAAGAGTTAGAAGTAATCGTGCTAAAAAAAGATATGGAATCTGAACGAGTTGCTCTTGGTCTCAAACAGAAATACCCCGACCCATGGACAACGGTTGAAACAAAATATCCAGTCAATAGTGTTGTTACTGGAAAAGTGGTTGCAATCACTGATTACGGTGCTTTTGTCAGATTAGATGAAACCATTGAGGGTATGGTACACATATCAGAAATGTCTTGGACGACACGTATTAACCATCCATCAGAAGTGGTTAAAATCGGCGATGAAATTAAAGTTAAAATTTTAAATATTGATGTAGCAAATCGACGAATTGCACTCGGAATTAAACAGTTACTCCCCAGTCCTTGGGATGAAGCTATCAAAAAGTATCCAGTAGGTACAATTGTTAAAGTTGAAGTAACCGCAATAACCGATTATGGTGCTTTTGTCAAAATTACAGAAGGAGTTGAAGGATTAATTCACATCTCTGATTTTTCTTGGACTAAACCGATTAAACATCCATCTGAAATGGTTAAAGTTGGTGAAATTATTGAAGCGCGAATTCTCCGCATAGACGAAAAAGAGCGGAAAATCGGGCTTGGAATCAAGCAGATCACTGCTGATCCATGGCTAAGTTTTATCCGAAAATATCAAATTGGAAGCATTGTTCTAGGTAAAATCGTTTCCATTACCAATTTTGGTGCTTTCGTAGAGTTGGAGTATGGCGTTGAAGGAGTATGTCGTTTATCTCAATTAGATATAAAACGAATTAAAGCCCCTGAAGAAGTAGTGAAAGTCGGCCAGGAAGTTCAATTTAAATTAGTCCGCTTGAATAAATCACAAAAACAAGCGATACTCAGTCGACGCGCTTATTTGGAGGAAATGGAAAGAAAAGATTTTGAACTCTATATCGCACAAGAGCCGGAAATTAAAACCAATCTCGGTGAATTGATTAATCAGCAGAAAAACAATACAATAAAATAATATACATCGGTCTAGTTGTGAAGATGTCATGGTTTAATGTATCAAGTCCTTGATGGCAGGTGTAAATAATGGTAGATGTTCTCTACAGAACGTGGTGTGAAGTAGATACAATAGCAATAACTAATAATATTAAGCAGATACAATCAAAAATTGGAAGAAAAAGAAAACTTATTGCGGTGATTAAAGCTGACGCTTATGGCCATGGAGCGGTTAAGGTTGCTCAAATCGCACAAAAATTAAACGTTCCTTATCTGGGTCTTGCAACTTATGATGAATCTATTTTGTTACGCGAAGCAGGAATTACCATTCCGATTATCGTATTAAGCTGCTGTCAAACTGCTGAGGTTGATCCGGTGATTAACTATGAGCTGATTCCTAATATCTGTCATTATGATGTAGCGGTTAAACTTAATCAATTAGCCGCTAAACACAATCGAGTTATCCCATTTCATACCGAAATTGATACCGGAATTGGTCGCATTGGTGTCTATTATTCAGAAGCAACGAAATTGATTAAACGATTAGTTAACCTTACAAACTTGAAATTAACCGGATTGTTTACACATTTTGCATGCGCTGATACTGACCCAGAATTTACTGCACTGCAAGTACAACGATATAAAACAGTAATCAATGAACTAGCTACCATCGGTATATCCGTTCCTTTTCAACATGTGGCAAATAGCGCGACGGTATTAGCCTATCCGAAATACTATTTTGATGGCGTACGACCTGGATTAATCATCTATGGGTTATATCCCGCCATCTCGATGCAGCGGTTGGCAACATTACAGGAAGCAATGACATTAAAATCGCGAATCATTTATATTAAACGATGTAAAGCCGGACGGACAATTAGCTACGGGAAAACTTATATTACTAATAAACCAACAATAATTGCAACGATTAGTGCTGGTTATCGTAATGGATATCCGCGGTTATTATCCAACCGTGGTGAAGTGCTGGTTCATGGTAAACGAGTCCCAATCGTTGGTAGAATATGTATGGATCAATTTATGACAGACATTTCTGCTGTTCCACAAGCACAGGTTGGTGATGAAGTGGTCTTATTCGGCAAGCAAAAGCGAAATTGTATCCGAATTGATGAAGTAGCAGAATGGGCTTCAACAATATCTTACGAAATAGTTTGTTCTGTCGGTAGGTTGAATAAACGAATTTATATGTAGTGATTATCAATGTCAGTTGTAGGTATTTAGTTATAAGTCTCTGAAAAAATTTGAGCAGTAAACCTAACAACTTATTGTATGGAAATTTGGTTGATTGATAATGATTATTTAGGGGTTCGATTTCAGTTTAATCAGGCTATCGTTGATCAGATTCGAGCTTTAGAAAACCGACGATGGAATCATGAAAAGAAACGTTGGGAAGTACATCTGATTCATCTTCCTGACCTGATACGAATTGGTTCACTTCATCCATCGCAGATAGACCCGCAGATATTTCATCTCTATCGGAAAGATTGGATTCAAACTAATTTGCGGGTAAAAATCAACCATATATATACCACACTATCTGGTGCATCAATTCCGTTTAATCAAATCGAAGCAGCAACCTCGTTTCGACTCAGTGGATCGGAATATAATCCGAAATATATAGAGGGTGTTTGGGATGGAAAACGGCATTTATTTAATAAACGAACCTACCAATTTCCAACCGGTCTACTAAAAAAAATATTAAAAATTCTTGACGCCCATCAAATCAACTACCTTATAGTCGACGAAAGAATCAGCAGTTCACCGAGTTTAAATTTATCTTTCAAATCAAAAGAGAATATTCGAAAATATCAACTTCTAGCAATTCAAAAAGCGCTCGTTGCTAAACGCGGAATCATTGAAATGGCAACCGGTTCTGGTAAAACTATGGTTGCTGCTGGTATCATAGCTGAATTAAACCGACCGACTATCTTTTTCGTTCACACGCGTGAATTACTGTATCAAATTCGGGATTTTTTCCACCATCAATTCGGCATACCTATTGGTCAACTGGGTGACGGAATTATCAATTTGCTGCCGATTACAGTTGCAACAATCCAAACCTCAATTCGCGCGCTCGGTGGTGAATACCATCAATTTGACGAAGAAGATGAAGACGATAAAACCGATATTACTGCAAACCGTGACGCAATTATCCAAATGATTGAATCGTACCCGGTTGTATTTTTCGATGAATGTCATCATATTCCCTCTGATACCTGTTATTCTATAGCCATGCAGACGAAACGAGCTGAGTTCCGTTACGGGTTGAGTGCTACTCCATATCGGGCAGATGGACATGACTTGCTTATTGAAGCTGCGCTAGGCGAGAAAATTATTAAAATTAATGCTTCTATGTTAATTGACGAAAAGTATCTGGTCCCGCCTCGAATATATTTTATTCCGGTTCCTTCAAACAATACCAACTATAAATCGTTTGACTATTCAACCATCTATCAGAATGAAATCGTTCACAATAAATTTCGAAATAAATTAATCGCAAAAAAAGCACGGCTATTGCTTAACCAAGGGCTAAGCGTTCTTATTTTGGTTCAACAGGTTGAACATGGGAAACTGCTTCTTCGATTACTTCCAGAAGCAACGTTTGTCCACGGTACGATTCCGATGCAAAAACGTAACCATATTTGGAACGAATTACGGTTAAAAAATATTAATCTTGTCATTGCGACTACGTTAGCCGATGAAGGACTCGATGTTCCTAATCTGAATGCGTTAATTCTCGCTAGTGGGGGGAGGTCCGAAACTCGCGCTCTTCAAAGGGTTGGCCGAGTTCTGCGGCGTTGCGAAGATAAAGAAGAAGCCATTATCATTGACTTTCTAGATTCTGCACCGTATTTAAAAGAGCATAGTAAAAACCGATGGAAAATATACCTCACCGAACCTAAATTTAGTATTACCGTCGAAAACGAGAAGAATATTATGAACGTATTCACTAATAAATCAGGTTTGATTAAGCAAAAGAAAGGTTTAATTTCTCATTCCAGATAAAACCCTTTATCCTTCCACGAAGAGTACCCATAATAAATCAATCTCGTATTAATGCGATAAAAAGTCGGAAAATGAACTACTATCAAACTTAGGCGGAATGTGAGTTACAGATTTAAGTTGATTGCTCGCAAAACTCCATCACCGATCGTTCTAGCTCTATCAGAAATTTGAAATATTGAAACTGCTTCACCTCGGGGGTCAATATCACCTAATTTCATCCCACGGTCAACTATGAGTCCGGAATGAATTAACCCGCGCAATAATCCCGAAATAGGTGCGTAGACATTTACACCGTTGATATTACCAAGGATATCCCCTTGTTGAACTAGTTGGCCAATTTGAGCTTGGGCAGAGAACATACCGTAAGTTGGTGCACGAATAACTCTCTGTTCAGTAATTCCAAGGATTGGAGCTGGAATTCCTGTATTAGGTTCTGTGGTGCCGGTCGTGATAATTTTACCTAGGTTAGGACCCCGCTTAGTTTCAATAACACAATGGGTATCTATTCCGGCAATAAATCCCGGGCCTAATCCGATAACTAGATTTGCATCAGAACGTTTTGTACCAAGGTTTCTTTTCGCTAAAATCGCATCGATCAGAACTATTCGCGTATATTTTTCACGTAGGATAGCAATGATTTGTGTAACGATTTTCCCCGAAGCATCCGGGTCAATTATCACCGGAACAAATTCATGTTGTTCTAGATAGGTAATGAGAGTCAATAATTCAACACTACTATTATTTTTTAGTTTGTTTGCAAAAACCCCACATCTGTGTTTTGATGGAAACAAACGAGCGATAACATGTTCAACTTCTATTTCTCCTTGATATATCGCTTCACAAAAAGAGACTGTTCGACGCACCGCTGTCGGTTGCGGTAAATCAATTACAATAACTGGAAAACCAGCTTGAAATAGCCGATGGGCTACACCGGTTCCAATATCACCTCCACCCTTAATGACAATTGCTACCCTGTTCATAAGAAAAAATATAAAGGTTAGCAGGTAGATTTTCTGCCAGCCAACTTTTGACTTCTTTTTCTAACTTGGATATAATCTGATATCGTATCAATATCGTGAATGACACCGATATCTTTGACCATAACATACTCCACATCATCTAGATGAGCTGTTATAAGCTCACGTGCTCCAAAGTCTTTATTTTTATCGAGATGACGTAATGCTGTAAAATATTTTTTTTTAAAAACCACCGGGTGCCCTTGTATTCCCTGATATACAGGAATGATAATCCCTTTGTTAGTTTTATTAGTTTGATCAATCATCTTCTGTATCGTTTTAATAGAAATCAACGGTTTATCTGCGAGAAAGATAAAAACCGCATGGGTATTTTGTGGTAGTTTTCCTATCCCACTGATAATCGAACTAGCTATACCTAACCGATACCGAGAATTAATGACGAAAATTGGGTAAATTGTCTGTTCTTTATAATAATATTTTTCAGATAAAATCTGTTGTTTAAGCTGGCTAGCTTGATAACCTAGCACTGTTATTACTTTTGTCAGTCCGGATTGGATAATGCTGTGGAGAATATGGTTAATAATAGTTAGGGTTTGATTGGAGCATAATTTTTCTTTGCTATGCTGCTTTGCCCGTGTATGTAGTGGAAGCAGGAGTTTATTGCTTCCAAACCGCTTAGATTCACCTGCTGCAAGAAGCAATGCGCATACATTCATAGCGGTAAGATTTTTCTGATTCCAACTGTTGAACTTCTCAATTCTTAATCAAAATCATATTCCGCATCGAAGTTTCCAGACAACATACAACGCTTCACGAATAATATGACCGGACATTTTCGAAGTTCCAGAATGTCGGTCAACAAAAACAATTGGCAACTCGCCTATTTTAAAACCGAGTTTGTATAGCCGGTAATTAACTTCTATTTGAAACGAATATCCATTTGATATAATCTGCTCCAATGGTAGGGCTTCGAGCGCTTTTCGGGAGAAACATTTATATCCGGTTGTACAATCGGTTAATTTTAATCCGGTAACAAATCGAACGTATTTGGTTGCCATCCAACTTAAAATTAATCGTCGTAATGGCCAGTTTACAACACTGATACCAGATTTGTATCGCGAACCTATGACGACATCATATGTATCCATCATTCGGATAAACTCCGGTAGATATTTAGGGTCATGCGAAAAATCAGCATCCATTTCAAAAATATAATCTGCACCATGCTGCAAGGCGAATTTAAATCCTTCTCGATACGCGGAACCGAGTCCTAATTTTCCAGCGCGATGGATGACATGAACTCGATTCGGATATTCAGCTGCAAATCGCTCCGCAACTTCACCAGTACCATCAGGAGAATTGTCATCTACCACCAAAACTTCATACTGGGGGTCGATTTTCAAAATCTCTGGAATGATATTAGTTAAGTTATCTTTTTCATTATAGGTCGGAATAACGATGATTATTTTCATAAAAATGATTGCAAAGATTTAAAAAACGATTAAATAGATTTTACCTTTTGGTATTGCCACCAGTTCCAACCAAGATATCCCAAATATCCTGCAAAGAGTATCAAGCATAATCCACTGATATATAATCCTATCATATTAGGTTCATATTTGAAAACTACCGTGTTACTTCCGGCAGGAACAGCTACTGACCTCATTAGATAATTAGTTTTTAATATTTTCACTGGTTTTCCGTTTAGATATGCTTTCCAATCCGGTGTATAATAATCATGGAACACTAATAAACTTGGTGTTTTTACCTCACACTTCACCGTGACTCGATTAGGAGTATACTCAACAATTTGCGCACCATTTGGATTATAATCCGATATCGTTGAAGAACTAAATCCGGGGTCAGATTCTAGAATAACCCCATTACGGACATTAAACGTCGGACTTTGCATTCGTTCGATCACTTTATTTTCATCCGGAATCAATTCATAGCTGCTGATGGTAAATACCCGTGGGACAAATCCTAGATACTCATATACGTAGAAATTCCCGACCGTATATACCTGGCGAAATGCTGGATGAGATAATGGTTGTGCACCGAGCATATATTTGACATTCCCAACATCTAAAAATGTTCCGAAATTTTTATCGGCAATGTGCAGTAAGAAATTATTATACAATGTCGGTAGTCGTGAAGCTGCAATATCCCACGCTGGAATTTCATAATATTTAAATTTGAAATTGGAGAGATTCTCTAGGAACGGATGCCGAGAATATAGTTTAACCCGATAATATGAGTTATCACTTTTCAAAAAAGCAGTAATCGGGTCGAGCTGATATTGTTGTTCCGTATCAATGTATTGAATGAACCGAGATGCGCTGAATCCTAAATCGCATGCAGTAATGGTAATAATCGCTATCAATAAATATCGTGGATATTCTTTTTTATCTTTCAATTGAAACTGAAACCCAGCGATAACTAAACCTACCCCAATAATTAACAAAACAGTCATTCTAGTCCAACTTGAAATTACATTTTCTGCTCGAGTTAATACGGTAGCATAATCGAGCGATGAACCGTGTGCTGCAAGTTTTGCGGTAATGTTTGACACAATTGCTTCCTTAAAGAAAATTCCTATAAGCATGACTAGCACGCACACAATACACAGAATAATAATCGTTGTGGTAAAATAGCTAACTTTTTTATCCGGTAACTGATTTTTCGCTTTGGGTTGACTGATATAATTCGCATACCAATGCATTCCATATCCGGTCACAGTAGCAAAACAGAACGTTACAATGAAAATCCACTTGTTCGGATCACGAAATTTATTCATTCCGGGAATTAGTAGAACATATTTATAAATAGGCGTAAAACCACCAAATGAAAAAATCAACGCTATTAGCCCGAGGATAACCCAAAACCATATACCTTGTTTCCGGACGAACCATAGTGCTAGAAACGCAAAAATTACCGGGATTATTCCAAGATAATCGTCAGTAAGTTTCAAGGTCATCTGTTTACTACCTAACCGACCCCAATATTCTTTATCTCCGCCAGCGCCGCTATAATCCCCAAATGGTCGCCGCATAATAAAAGTTAAGGTCTCTTCAGGTGGAAACGACCAGGAAATATTGAACTCATATCCGCTCTGCGTTTCATCTTCCGATTTAGGTTCAACCGTTGCGGTTACAGCAGCTTGATTTTCCTGATTTTTTTTCTTCCACGCAACATCGGCAGACTGTAGAAATCCAAAAAAATGGAAAATAACCTGCGCAGCGAATATAGCGGTTACTACAGCCATAATCACGAACCCAGCACCTGATTTCAGTAAAGGTTTAATTTGTTTACTTTGTTTAAATTCGCTAACTAACAGATAGATTAGATAAATGAATAGACATATTCCTAAATAAAATGCTACCTGAACTTCAACACCAAGAAACTGCAATCCGAAAAAACAACCTGCTAGTATAAACGATTGAATTTTCTTCTCTTTTACTCCTTTGGTAAGAAAAAGAAATGTCAATGGAGTCCAAGCGAACGTATCGAATTTTCCCATATGCCCGGGGTAAACAAGCGTTACGACATGGTTAGTTAACATCATACTAATTGCTGCGAAGAAACTCGCGGTTCGACTTAATTTCAGATATCGCATCCAGCAATACATAAATACACCCAATAAAAACACATGGAGTGCATAGTTGAAACCAAGCCAAAATGAAGGGGGCATAAAAAATAATAATAAATGCGTCGGATAGATTGGCTGTCCACTAAAATCACCGCCAGCGTGATTATAGGGTAACCATTTCTGCCAAGTAAACTGTCGGATTTGATTAGCAAAATATTTCGCTGACCAAACGCCAAAATCACTACTAACAATTGTTTGGTCAAATGAAAATATCCCGTGAAATAAAACTATAACAATGATAAGCATTATTAATAGCAACCATAAATCAGTTTTATACGGAAGTATTGAGTTGACTCGGTCAGGTATTTCTTGTTTACGACTCTGCCTATCTGCAATTTTCTTCTTACCCCATTTTTCCTTATCCATCACTACACATCTCCTTTTTTAATACATGTTATATGCATATCGGTAGCCAAAAAACGTTTCCGTCTCAATATCACCGATTCAAAGTATGAAATTGCTGCAAATAGTTTAAAAATAAAAAACCATATTTCTCGAAATAAAAGTAAACCTTTTAATATCCATGATTGATTTTGAACTTTCGTTGTGTTTATTGCATAATCTGATAAAGCTAAAGTAGTAGTTTTTCCAAATAGTCTGGTTAGTATTTCTTTGGGGAGAAAGAAACCGAATAACGCAACAAGTTGTCCAAATAAATGTCTTGAATATGAAATCGATTGTACTTCAAATCCAGCACAATTGATAAGTTGGATAACTTCATCTATAGTTAATTTCTGGATATGCCCTAAATGTTTTCGTGTCAGATTTTTTCCCAAACCTATTTTTTCCATGAACCACCATATCGTAAACCTATTCTTTTCACAGGGAATATTGGCATGTAACATTCCCTGAATTTTTAAAATACGGTTACATTCATTCAACAGCTTATTAACATCGGAAATATGTTCAAGAACATCCATCAGAATAACTATGTCAAAAGAATTATTATTGATTGGTAAATTTGAACCATCGCCAACAAAATAATGGATATTAGTATTTGGAGTTGTATCCTTTGCTGCCTTGATGGCTGCATTGCTAATATCGCAGCCATATAATTCTAAATCGGGAATATATTTTGCTATATTGTATAAAAATACTCCCGCTCCGCATCCTATTTCAATTAATTTCCCTCTTCGATATTTTACGGCTGAACAAAATTCTTCAAAATTAAATCTATGTGGGCTATAAATAGAAAGGAAATCAATTGTACCCACTCCCATAATATTTGATTCATAATCAAAATCTTTATTGTTTTGAGCTTTCACGTGTAACACAAAGGAAAATTGTCCCACGAGCAAATAGCGTCGGAAACCAATCACCCAGTTTTTGCCAAAAACCTATGGGGAGCATCGAACTGATTTTTCCGACCATTTCCCATTTTGACCCCTTACCACCTGGATTAACAAAATATGCTTTTTTAATAATGTTAAAATATTTACTGATAAACTGTTCACTTTGTTTAATCGTCGGCAGATGAAGATGTTTATATAATTGAAACGCTTGCGAATCTACCCCAGAGCCTATTAGACACATGATTCGATGATAGAGGGTGCATTCATTAGGTAACGAAATAAGGACTATGCCATCCGATTTTAATAGACGTTGCATTTGCTCCATTAAATTAGCTGGATTAATTAAATGTTCTAACACTTCTCCGGCAACAATGATATCAAATTGTTTTTGTAGTGGAATGGGATCGGTATCAAATCG
This sequence comes from bacterium, assembly GCA_026416715.1. Classification (NCBI taxonomy): domain Bacteria; species bacterium. Next base: position 48,593 of record JAOAEQ010000022.1, on the reverse strand, counting down.
AACGAATTGAACATGTATTCCTTTTTGTTTTGCAATGGATAACGCTTGTTCATCAAAATCTACTCCCCAATATTCAATTTGGTTACTTTTCGGCAAAAAATCGTATAACCGTGCTGTATAACAACCGATATCTAATATTTCGGCTCCTTTTTTTAAATAAGGAATAACCATTTTAGCATATTTCTGGATTCGTAAATCTGCATAAATGTCCTCTTGATACATATTTCCATACCATAATTGTGGGACATAAGATTTATCTGTTCGATTCATAATTTGGACACAGTGGCTTAAATAGATTTATCGAATGTATAACGATAAATTTGACATATTTAATGATAAAAAACAAAAGCTATTCATAGACCATCAAACAAATATAAATGATAGATTGGAAAATGTATCAAATAATAATCTACCTATTCGATTTGGTGATTTTGCTGAATATGTTGCTGAAGAAACGCTATTAATCGTTTACTTTCTATTTCCCAAAGATGTTCGGTTAAAAGTATTTGATATGCTTTTTCAACCTGTATTTGCGTTTCTTCTGGATGCTCAAAACAATATATCACTTTTTCCGCAAACGAATCCGGCCGATGCGGAATATAATATATTGCGCTATCCTTTAAGGTTTCCTGCAACGATAGTGTTCCAGATGCTACAATAGGACGTTTTGCAGCCATATAATCTAATGCTTTATACTTACTAAAATATCGCATAGCTTCCGCATCGCTTGATGGTAAACAGAGAATATCCGCCATAGCTAATGTTGATAAATGCTGTTCTTCCCAAAACATAAATCGTCCAACAATGACTACCTGTTTCTCAAGATTGAGCTCTTTCACTAAACCAATAATTGATTGGTCATGACCAATTCCCAGTAGAATAAGTTTCGTTTGAGGATATTTCCGGTGTATGATTGGTAGACCCCGAATAAGTGTCGCTACATCTTGTAAATCATAGATACCTTGCTTGGTTTTAACCGGATATGTTGTCCCTGCATTCACTAACACCTTATTTTCGGATGTGATACCATATAACTGCTGATATTTTTCAATATTAATAATTTCCCGATCAAATGCTTTGATATCGATGGCTAATCGTAAAACAAAAATCCGTTCTGGTGCTATGTTCCAATTTTGCGAAATATATGATTTCCAACATTCAGTTAACGAAATAACATAGTTTGCACGGCGAACGATGAATTTTTCAAACCATTTACGGAACCGCATCCCAGTCGGAGCATACCCAACAAGTTCAACATAATAAATATACCAAGGAATTTTCTTTAGTAAACATGCTAACCAAACCGGTAATGCGGTATATATAGCTGGATTATATGCAATAACTACATCAATATTATCATGTTGAATTATTCGATACAGATAAAAAATGATTCGTGGAATTGAACACAATACCTTTAAAGCCAAATTGGTAAACTGAAACGGTGGTTCAATATATCGGATTTGTTGTTGATTGTTTTTCCCAGCAAAATATTTCCCTTCCGCTATTGAATTTTCTGCTACCCAACAATGTGATACATCAACAACTATAACTCGATTCCCTAATCGTTCTATATATTCAGCAAATTGTTTTACTCGAATATTGGCAAATGGAACTACATATAATATTGTCATATAATTTTGTCATAACTCATTTCCCAGTGGTTTTATAAGATTTATCTGTAATCTGTAATTCTTTTAATAATTTCATTCGCTCTTTCTTATCCATGGATAACAAATTGGCACGCAATAACGAATAAAACGTTCCTGCATCAGTCCAATGTCCTTGAAGAATCTCATATTCCATAAGTCCGCGTTGAATATACGCATTATTGACATCGGTTATTTCTAATTCACCTCGTTCTGATGGTTTCAATGTTTTAATAATTTTGAATACTTCCGCATCATACATATATATCCCAACCACAATATAATTCGATTTAGGTTTTTTCGGTTTTTCAATGATACGAACCACTCTATTACTTTTAAATTCTACGACTCCAAATCGTTCTGGGTCAGGTACTTGTTTAAGGAAAATTCGCGCACCATACTGTTGTTTTTTAAATCGTTCCACCGCTCCGCTAATATTATCTTCGATAATATTGTCCCCGAGAATAACTACCACTTGTTCTTCACCGGCAAAATGTTCCGCTAAACTGAGTGCTTCTGCAATACCACCTTCCTTTTCCTGATAAGTATAATTTAGATGCTTTAATCCAAATTCTTTTCCATTACCTAAAAGACGGAGGAAATCACCAGCGTTATTCCCTCCAGTAACAATCAGGATATCTTTGATTCCTGCAGATACCAAAGTTTGTAACGGATAATATATCATCGGTTTATCCCAAACTGGCAATAGGTGTTTATTCGTTATTTTTGTCAACGGAAACAATCGAGTCCCTAACCCACCAGCTAAAATTATTCCTTTCATATTTTCTTCTCCAGAAAATTGGATATAAATATAAAATGTTTACTTATTAAGTTGCTTCTCTACATGACATCATTCACTTCACTTGAATTGCCTATACTTCAATTTTGCTTACAACTATAATATACTTTTCGTAATTAAAATTTTCAGTCTTCAATAGCAAAATTAATATTCTCTAAATATTCCTTTAATGCTTCTTGCCATGAACGCAGCGTATGCCCGGTAATTCGTTCATATTTTGAGGAATCTAACTTTGAATATTGTGGTCGCTTCGCGAGTCGAGTAAGCTCGCCAGAACCTATCGGTTGAACTTTAACTTTATTACTTAATCCTTTTATTTTCAATATTTCACAGGCAAACTCATACCAAGAACAAATTCCGCTATTACTGATATGATATATACCGTATTTTTCGGTCTTAATGAGCATTGCAATTGCAATAGCTAAATCTAAGGTATATGTCGGTGAACCGAACTGGTCATTAACTACTTCGATGCTCTTATACCGTTTCGCTTTTTCTAGAATTGTATTAACAAAATTCTTTCCGTTCTGTCCAAATAACCACGATGTTCGAACAATATAATATGGTATGTCTAATTGCTGAATGTATTTCTCACCCTCAAGTTTTGTCTTTCCATAAATATTAATTGGATTAGGTACATCATCTTCTCTATAAGGTTCACCTTTCATTCCATCAAATATATAATCAGTGCTAATATATAGAAATCTTGCGTTAATTTGTTTTGCATATTCACCCATATTTCGAGTTCCTATACCATTGATAGTAAACGCTTTTCCCGGGTTTTCCTCACAACCATCGACATCAGTGCTAGCAGCTGTATGAATAATTAAATCAAACCGGTATGGTTTTAAATAATTATAAATCTGGTGGGGTTGTGTTATATCAACTTCCTGAATATCTATGCCAGTAACTTGATGATGGGGCCTTAAAACCTTATATATATCTGTTCCTAACATTCCTTTTGCCCCGGTTATCAGAATTCGCATCATCTCAGTTCACTCCGGCACCTTATTATAAAACTCAATATATATCAATTAGGAAATTTAAATTCCTAGATTTCCATTCACTCATTTTTCTTGAATTGACCAATCATAGGGGATAACAGATCCATGCGGTGGAAGATTAACTTGGTCAGGATGAGTGTAATGATATACTTCGGTAGGACAATTTATTATTATCGCTTCTGACTCACTGATACATTTCCAGCCGTGATATACTCCATTGGGAATCTGTACTAACATTGGATTATACTCCCCAATAAAAAATTCGTTTATTTCACCATGGGTAGGAGAATCCTCTCGTGCATCATAAATTACTAATTTTATCATGCCTTTAATTGCAACAATATTATCAACTTGAACACGATGAAGATGCCATCCTTTAACCACGCCAGGATAAGTCGTGGTCATATATATCTGACCGAATTTAATATAAAGTTCATCATCATTCCGTAACACTTCCATTAACCGGCCGCGTTCATCAGGAATAACACGCAATTGTTTAGTTTTAACATCTTTTATCATATTTATCTAAAGATTTAGAAATATCATAATTCATTGTTATGTTTTTCTGTTTGCTCGCTCAAATGTTATATCTCGTTGGATGTAGTTTTGTTCATAAAATTTTCGGTACTCTTCATTTTTTTCTTTTATTTTTCGCCACCACATCTGATGTGTAACATACCAATTGATGGTTTTCTCTAATCCAGTAGTAAAATCTGTTTCCGGCTGCCAACCGAATTTAGTTCGGAGTTTAGTTGTATCAACCGCATGACGTTGAACATGACCAGGACGATCTACCACAAACTGAATCAATTCACATGATTTATTAAGAATTCGGATAAGCGTTTCAGTAATATCTAATACGCTTTTTTCGGTTCCACTACCGATATTAAATACCTCTCCTGCATATTGTTTTCCTTTATCTAAAAATAACGCCAACGCTCGACAATGGTCTTCAACATAAATCCAATCTCGAGTGTTTTTCCCTGAACCATAAACCGGAACCGGTTTGTTTTCAAGTAAATTCGAGATAAATAACGGGATAAGCTTCTCCGGATGCTGATATGGACCAAAATTATTTGTACATCGAGTAATAATCACCGGCATATTATATGTCGTATAGTAAGAATATGCCAGTCGATCCGCGCCACATTTACTTGCAGCGTACGGACTTTTCGGCATCAACGCATCATCTTCCCGAGAAGGACGGCCAGGCGCTTCTCCATATACTTCATCAGTTGAAATTTGCAGGAATAACTCAATGTTATTCATTCGTGCAGATTCTAAGAGAACATAAGTTCCATAGACATCGGTTTGTACAAAACTACCAGCATTAATGATTGACCGGTCAACATGGGTTTCTGCAGCAAAATTAACGATTCCATAACATCCTGCGGTGAGTTGATTAACTAGTTGCGAATCACAGATATCTCCATAAACAAAATGATATCGAGTACCAAATTGTTCCGCTAATCCAGCCAGATTTTCTAGGTTTCCCGCATACGTTAATTTATCAAGAACTATAACACTATACTCTGGAAAATCGGACAGAATATATCGAACAAAATTACTTCCAATAAACCCAGCTCCACCTGTCACTAAAAGTTTTTTCATAATATTGTTTCCGGTAAGCTAAATTCAATTAAGTTAGTTTTATAGACTTATGGCTACCCTTACAATTGAAATTATAACATAAAATAATCGTCGCATAAACAGTTATTGTTCAGCTTTTAAGTATATTTTAAATTCAACTAATACTACTACAGAATTTAATTTCATCCTCTCATGGAACGGATAAGCTCTTTAATTTGGGGTTAAAACATCTGAAAGCTGAAGCTTTTATAATCCCAACATAAGTCGAGTAGAAAAATTTTGAAATATTTTAAATACAACCCCCTATTCCTATTGTAATGCAAATCTGGTTTTATCCAAGTTTTTTCGCTGCTAAAATTAATTCTGCACGACAAATATATCTAGTATCAAGTATTTGATATCTGTTTCTGTTTAATAATTCTTTTAAATTCAATAAAGTATAATGAGTTATATGTTCATCCGCATATCCACTCGGAACAAAAAGTTTATAAAAATATTCAATGATTAGCCAGGCAAGCTTATGATAATCCGGGGTTCCCAGGATGAGGACACCATTCGGAACTAAAACTCGATTGATTTCATTGAACCAAGTCGTATTATTCTGCAGATGTTCAATAACCTGGGAACATACGATGATATCTATAGAATTCGTTTTAAATGGCAAAGAAAGTATTGTCGTATTAACCAACGATAATAACCCAAATGTGTCCAGTTGATATCGCAAATAGCGGAGTTTATTGAATTGGATATCCGCACCAATTAGGTATGGAACTTTTTGAACTAGATAACTCGACCCACAACCAATATCGAGAATACGTAACTTACGGTTTGGGTGAATATTTGAAATCTGCAATTCGAAATTCGCAATAAATTTAGTTATAATAGCCACCCGTTTTCGTTGCCAATATCGCTGCAATGGAATAATACTATTATAAGCGCGTGCATCATAATCTGCAGATTGAATTGAATTTCGTAATTTCCACATTCGATAAAAGGTTCGTAAAAATGCTATCCCAAATCGTACTAACTTTGCATGGGTTTTCCCTTGTAACCGAGGATAATAATGAAACGGAATCTCTAGGATGCGATATCCTTCTGCATAAGCGCGTATTAATATTTCTTCTAGGACATCAAAATCTCGGGATATAAGGTGCCCGGTTATTTTCTTAAGCGATTCTGAACGATATAATCTGAATCCGCTAGACATATCTTTGATGCGCAAAGATAATCCATACGAAAAAAAATAATTTAAAATCCGACTTAAGATAAGGCGAATCCATGGCATCGTTGCTTTTCCGCCAGTGATATACCGCGAAGCAATGACAATTTCCGCTTGATTTCTGCTCTGCCATAAACTTCGAATGAATTCCGGGGCATGTGATAAATCAGCATCCATGGTTATGATCCATTTACCGCTAGCCTCTTTAAATCCATCACGGAGCGCGCCGCCATAACCTGGGGTATTCTGGCGAATATATTTGACCTGCCATTGTTCAACTAGATCAACCGTTCCATCAGTTGACCCACCATCAACCAGAATAATCTCATAATCAACCGGCAAAACAAGCTGTTGTAAAAGTTCATGCAGTTTAGGAATAAGTTGGATAAGATTAACTTTTTCATTTAAGATAGGAATGATTATAGATAGGAGCATAATAACTAAAACGGAAGAACAATAAAACGAAAAAAACTATAAGTCTGATTTTGAATCCTGCATTTGACAATTAAATTTATACCATTATTTCTTTTTAGCGATTGCGATTAATGACGCACCTAACGGTAATTGTATTTGGGCTTCTATCCAATCAAATAATGGAAGCATAAAATTAAATATACGCAATTGTATCCCGGGAAGACTTTTCCTTCTCAAAACAACGCTGTTCAACCACCATGCAAAAACACCGAATACATTATAATACTGGATATGTTCAACTGTGAATCCGCTCTGATTAAGTTTCAGAACCAATTCTTCTTTCTGATATCGGCGGTAATGGTTTAATTCAATATCAAGCCTACCCAAAAGCCACGATAACGCCGGAACTTGGATTATTAACCTACTATTATCATCCATTAATTCTGCAATATTTTTTAATGCAGTTATATCATCTTGGATATGTTCAAGAACATTCAGGCACAAAATGGTATCAAATCGTTCCTTTTTCAACTCCTCGGATGGTGAATCAATCACATTATACTGAATAATTTTAACCCGGTCATTTTCAACAATTCTTCGTTTTAATTCTACAAGAAATGTCGATGAAATATCTGATGCAACCACTCGTTCTTTGCCCAGCATTAATCGGGTATAATTTCCCAATCCGGCTCCAAGTTCTAATATACGTTGTCCTAGATATTTTTCAATATGAGAATAGACCGATTTCGTATAATTCTTTAACCTAGTTAGTTTGTATAATTCCGCTTGTTCGCGATGGAGCCGACTCATTCTACCACGAATAAGCCAGTATAACGCAATAAATCCATCTTTCCAAGTTATCTTTTTCCCTTCATCATATCCCCGACCGTCGTATGATATCGGAACTTCATATACTCGATAACGTTTACGGAAAATATATGCGGTAAATTCTGGTTCGAATCCGAAACTTTTAGATTTAAATTTCGCACCCTGGATTACTTCTCGTCGAAACGCTTTATAACACGTTTCCATATCAGTCAGATTGGTGTTATAAAGAAAATTCGTTAAAAAATTCAAAATCAGATTCCCTAAATAATGCGAAAATAAAAAAACTCGATGTCGACCGAGAAACCGCGAACCATAGACAACATCTGCCTTTCCCTGCTCAATTAACTCGATGAGTTGCGGATATTCATCTGGATAATATTCTAAATCCGCATCTTGAATAATGACAATATCACCGGTAACCTGACTAAACCCGGTCTGTAATGCGGCACCTTTCCCCAAATTTCGTTCATGGAAAATAACTTTTATATTGTCAGCTTTAATTCGTTTTAAAATATCGCGCGTTCCATCGGTGGACCCGTCATCAACAACAATAATTTCTTTTTCTATCGGAACCTGTTGAACACGATGGAGTATCTCTTCTATGGTATTGATTTCATTATAAACCGGTATAACAACTGATAATTTCATATATGATTACACCGATTAAAATTAATAGATTACACAAATTATTATTAAATACAGGCATCAAACCGAAGGACTGAAAAGCAAAAAAACATATTGTCACCGATTATGAGGTTTTAGGTTCATTAGGTTTTCCATTCTTAATCTGTCATTCATCAGCTGCTCTTAAAGAGTATTTAATTAAACCATATATTGTCCCTGGAATTGCACCTAGTTGATTGAATTGTCGAGTTATCAAGAATTTATAGATAAAATAACTGTTCATAAATAAGAGATACGCCGAGAACCGATGGAGTTTACTCCAGCTATCAACATGAATATGCCGCAAATAAAATCGGATAAAATTATGTAACCGCCAGAATGCATTCGCCCTAGCTTGATAAATTCCGCTTTGACTCGGATAATGTTTTACCACAGCCTTCGGATTAAACATCATTCTATAACCTAACTTTTTGATTTTATAACACGCATCTGGCTCATGCCATTCTGCAACTTCCTTATAACCTTCATCAAACCCACCGATTTGCGCTAACAATTTTCGTTTCAACGACATATTACATGCTTCTAAATAATCTACTTCAATAATATCTGGAATTGTGGTACATTCTGGATAATTCGGGCCAATAGAAAATGCTCCACTCCGAAAAACTTTACCCACGGCATACGGCTGTTTTTCAAGTATATAATCATAATAAAACTTTCCGATAAGCTTCCATATCGGATTTTTCCCTTCCCGAAACCGCTGATTGAAATATAATAAATCACGATACTCAAGTCGTTCCTGCGGAATGAGTGTCGGTCCCGTTACCCCACCGATTTTTTCAGATATCTGAAATGTCCGAACAATTTCCGCTAGCCATTGCGGAGAAACTACAACATCATCATCAGTTCGAACTACAATCTCGCCTTTTGCAGTCCGCCAAGCAATATTCATCGTCGGGACTAAACCAAGTTTGGATGTGGTTAATTGTATATTTAATGTATGTCGATATTGTTCTATTAGTTCTAACGTACCATCTTTTGAACCGCCATCAACAATCACTACTTCAAAATCTTTATACATTTGCGCAACGAGCGAATCAAAACATTGTTTTAAACTCTCACAACGGTTATAGGTTGGAATTAATACCGAAATTAACATGCTAAGATAAAATTTGTTCCTATTTTACATTTACTCCTAAAACATTAATTATTTTGGTCTGTACCAGCTATCCGCATGACCGACTTTATGCGGAGTAGCTAGTTTCTGATAAAAATATTTCAACGGTCGTTTTCGCAGTATATGTGGTATAAGCTCAGTATCAGTTACCTTCCGGCTTTTCTGGATTAGCTTTCGTTTTTTGCGTGAACTCGGTAGGTGCATTATATTCCACCAAATTCCCTTCAAAATAAGATAGCTATCGCGACCTTGTCCCTTAACCATCAACCAGCACGCTATTGCAAGCCATAACCCGATATGCAACGGTAGTACTCGCCATATATACCATCTTCCAAAATTCTTATATAGCGTCAAAATATAATTTTTACAACCGTGAAAACGAACGTTATAATTTGCAAAATCGGGATAGAATTTCGAAGTAGTGCCAAAGGCATGGTAGACTATCGAACTTGGTATATATACAACGCGATATCCTTTCAGCCACATTCGCCATCCTAAATCTGTTTCTTCAACATAAATAAAATAATCTTCGTCAAAACCTCCAATTTCACGAACAACATCAGCACGCGCTACCATAGCTGCTGATTTCGCACTTAATATTTCTTTCATATTTTCCGCTTGTCCAACATCCAGTTCCCCACCCTGCACTTCTTGCACTAAAAAACCATATTGACTGAGATAATCACCGACATAATCGATTCGATTTGGCTCTTGCATGAGAAGCAACTTACACTGGCAAGCAGCAATACTTTTATCTTGTTCCATTACTTCAATTAGTGGAATCAACCAGTTCACATCCGGTTTAGTATCATTATCGAGAAATGCAAAATATTTCCCTTTAGCATATTCAATTCCACGATTACGCGCATAAGCTGGTCCATAATTCTTTTCAAGCGGAATCAATATGATATGTGGATTATTCGCATATTTTCCATGAATGATAGCAATCGTTCCATCAGATGACCCGTTATCAACCACGATAATTTCTATCGGCTGATACTTACTTTGGAGACATGCTTCAATACAGGAAATGAGATATTCTTTCGCATTATAACTTACAATAATTATCGAAACCAATGATGGGGTATTTACCATTTAAAAAATCAATTCTGACAAGAATTCCAAATATTCTAATAACAAAATATTGAGAACGGTTACGTTATAATTTAAAAACATATTTACTTTATACTTTCCCTCTTTTAAACTTCCCGCCTGCAAGGATATACGATAACACACCACAGCCAGCAGCAATCCCTTTAGTCAGATAAAGTAAAATTAACCCAGGCCAATATAATGGTTTCGAAAATGCCCGTTTCGAAAAATATGACCGGCGGGGAAGACTATGTGCAAGAACTAATTCTCGATCTTGTTTTAGAGCTGGAATATATGATTTTCCATGGGTATAAAAGTTGCGGATAAACTTCGAATAGGTATTAATCGAATCGTCATGGAGGAAGCTTAAATCTTTCCGAAACTTTACTTTAGCTCCTTTTTTTACCGCCTGATGATAAATGATATTATGCTCAATCGCATAAAGATTTTCTGGCCAGGTTATCTCTAGAAGAATTGAACGACGAAAAAACCGCGGGATAGCATCACCGGCAATCGGGTCGTCATCTTCTGCGGTATGAAATACCCATTTATCATAGTCAAGCAATCGCTGGAAATAGGTGTTATTGTGAATAACCTGTCGTTCGACGAACGTTACTGCATCGTAGCCGTTTTCTTCACATTCCTTAACACATTCTGCAATGAGGTTCGGTTCGATATACTGGTCAGCATCAAGAAAATAGACATATTCGCCATAACTTTCCAAAACTCCAACTTTCCGTGCCTCAGCTAAATCTCCTGCGGTTAGAATTCGAGTTTGATACCGACGAGCAATTTCGATAGTTTCGTCTGTACTATCCGAATCGATGATGACAATTTCAATATTTGGATACACTTGATTTTTTACATGGTCTAAACATTTTGCTAATGTTCGAGCAGCATTATAAGTTGGAATATTAATTGATACTAATGGATATCCCGGCATAACAAGTAAATAACAGAGTTTATGCGATTAAGTTATTTCAATTATAACCAGTTATTATACCAGAAAAAGAACCAATAAAAAAACAGCTTGGAATATATTTTTCCAAGCTGTTTACATCAATGATATTTGTTGACTTGCTTATTCATAACAATTAGTTTTGTTTTATTTCTAGCAAATCTAATTAATCTTTGCTAATAATCGCTTTCAGGATTAATCGTAACTATTTTATTTGCAATCAATTGCTCTGGATTCGAGGATAGTTATCATTTTTAAAATATTTTCCCACATCTTCATAAAAAAGATATAATTTATTGTTATATTCTATTCTTTTTTCTTTTTCTTGACGGTATTCGATGTATTTGTTATTATGGTATGTTATGAAATATAACCTAGATAAACTTACTACTCGTGAAAAGGAAGTTCTGCTTAATTATTTTTATCCTCATAAAATAGATGAGAAGATTGAGTATAAAAAGCGGATGATTGAACGCAATCTAACCGGCAGAACAGTTTTAGATGCCGGGGTTGGTAGTGGTTGGCTTTCCCTCTATTTACATCAACGTGGATTTGAGATTATTGGAATCGATTTATCAGAAAAATGTCTTTACGATTCTAAATTTCTCTTTGAAATAGAAAAAGCTACTATCCCACTCATCTTATGTCCAGTAGATAAACTTTGCTTTCACGATAAGACTTTTTCAGCTGTATTATTACTCGAAATACTCGAACATTTACCTGACTGTGTCTCGACATTGGCTGAAGTTAACAGGGTGTTAACCGATAACGGTCGACTCTTTGTCAGTATCCCAAACGGATGGACGTTCGGACTAATTTATGATCGGCTTATTTTCGGTGGTTCTGATACTCCAAACTTTGAAAAAGGTAGTTCGAAAGATTTAAGAGAAATCTTTCGAAAACTAGGAATGAAATATGTTGATTATGAAGCCGATAAAGTATTTGGACATTTACATCAGTTTAGCATTTTTTCAATAAAAAATATTTTACGGCAAAATGGTTTTATGCCAATTAAAACATATAATCTTGGCTTTTTATCACCCTATATCAATTCATTTATGTGCACTATTCTCAAAATGCATCCTAATAAAACGAAACTAATAAATAAACTTGACCAAAAAATTGCTCCGTTTGTGCCACAATGTTTAGCTAGCGGATGGCTTATTGTTTGCAGAAAAAATAACAATCAAGATGAATACTAAATAGATTGAAACTGACGCACAATTTTATGAAATATGATGGATATAATATTGCAATCTATCAGTTAATCTCTCCGCAGTCTAATGTCCTTGACATAGGCTGTGCAACAGGGCGACTGGGTGAACGGCTTAAGTTGGAAAAGAACTGTTTCGTTTCGGGTATCGAATTTGACCCGATATTAGCTGTAGAAGCTGAACAACGATATGACCACGTTCTTATTCTCGATTTAGAAAAAATGGAAACGTTACCTTTTGAAACTAATTATTTCGATTATATTATCTGTAGTAATGTGCTGGAACATATTCGTAATCCAGAAGAGGTTATCGAAAAAAGTAAACCGTATCTGAAAGACCAAGGAAAATATATTATCGCATTGCCAAATATCGCGTTTATCTCAGAACGGATTAAGCATCTATTCGGTAGATTCGAGTATTCTGCAAATGGTGGATTAATGGATGTAACCCATGTGAAGTTATATACGTTGAAAACGGCAAAAGAACTGATTCATCGGACGGGATTAACTATCGAACAAGTTATTCCAAGCAGTGTAACTCGTCCACAATATTTTTTTCTGCGGTATTGTGCCCAAATTTGGAAAACTTTATTCGCGTTAGAATTCATTTTTATCTGTAAAAAGAGATAAACTATGTTTACCGCTAGTCCGTTTAAATTAAGTATATTTTTACAATGTCCACAGAAGTATAAGTTTACCTATATCGACAAATTAGCCGCTGAGTTTCGAACTCCTCGACCATATTTCACAATGGGAGAAAATGTACATAGTGCGTTACGTGATTTTATGGGATACGTTCCTATCGAAGAACGAACTGAAGAGCGGTTACATCATCTACTCCGAAGTTATTGGAAAAAAAACCGAAAAGGGTTCGAAAATGTTGAAGAAGAAAAGAAATGGGGCGAAAAAGCACTCGCAATGTTAACCCGATTCTATCAAACCCAAAATTGGAAATTCCGCCCGCTGGCAGTTGAACAAAATTATGAAGTTCTGGTTAATCCAGACCTGAGTTTATCCGGAAAAATAGACCGAATTGATGCTGAACCTGATGGTTCAATCACGATAATTGATTATAAAACCGGAAAAGAACCGAATGATGTCCAAACTTATCTGCAAGAAGATATTCAGCTTCTTGCGTATAGTTATCTAGCGCAGAAACAATTTAATCGTCGGGTTCAATCCGCCTCCTGTTTATATCTCCAAACCGGAAATTTAGTAAGTATCGAACCGAATCAAGAAATGATTGAATTTGGACTGAAAAAAATCTGTAAAATTGTTTCGCAGATTATTATGGAAACAGAATTCACTCCCCAGATTAATCCATTCTGTCGTTTATGTGATTTTATTTCTATTTGTCCAAGAAGAACTGAAATTGAATCTGTGGTAAAGGAAACCGATGAAGAAGATTTACCTTTTTAACCAGAGAGCACGAAGCTAGAAAAAGAAGCCGTCTAATTAAATACTTGGAAATAAACATGACAACATCCAGCCATCGTTATTAGCTTTTACTACGGAATCGGACGAGAACTCCTACTGAAAAGAAAAATACCGCTATACTAATTAATTGCGCTACGGTAAAATAGCTTAATACCAAACTATCAATTTCATCTCCACGAAACATATCCAGCCAGAACCGAAGAAATGAGTAAAGGATAAGATATGACCAGAAGACTTCTCCATCGAACTTTTTATGTTTCCTTAAAGAAATCAGAAAAATAAAGGTTAAGAGTGCAAAGAGTGAATAGTATAGTTGTGTCGGATGTCGTGGAATAAAATTTTCTGCCGGTAATCCATTGAGATACGGAAAAATTACCCGCCAAGGGATTCGTAACGCAGGTTTACCATAACAACATCCGTTGAGAAAACACCCGATACGTCCAAATATTTCTCCTAACGCTACTCCCGGAACAATAATATCTGCTATTTTCCATATCGGCAATTTTTGCCGCGCAAGATACCATATTCCAACAGCAACTGCGGTAATAACGCCACCAAACATACTAAATCCACTCCGCGAAAAAATGATTTCTAGCGGATGTTCAATAAAATATCCCGGATAACTAATTACAAACAATAACCGTGAGCCGATTATCGCTGCGGCAATTAACCATAGGGATAAATCAAGGATTTTTTCCGGGTTAACCCCTTCTTTTTTCGCACGGCGCATCGCATAAAGAATCCCGATAATAAACCCGGTTGCGAGCATTACCCCGTACCATCGTATTGGACCAAAAAATACTGGATGCATACGTCAATAGAACCCGAATGCCAAAATCTAGATGTTAAACTACACTCGAATTTAAAAATCAAAACAGAACCAGAAGTAAATTAGGTAAGAAAAAGGTTAATTATTCTCTGCAGAATTCTGACTTCTTGCTCCCGTTTTCTGACTTCTGGTTTTAGTCATCAGTTCGATGATAATTATCCCGACTCCAACACATATCGCCGTATCGGCAAGGTTAAACGCTGGCCAATGATAATTCCTAAAATGAACATCAATAAAATCTACTACTTCTATTCTAAAGATGCGATCGATAAGATTCCCCACCGCTCCACCTAGAATGAACGCTAAACCTATTTTCGACCATTGAGAAATCTGGGATTGATATTTTATGGTATAAAATAATATTCCAGCTATGGCAATAACTGAAATAATGATGAACAGTATTCGTTGGTCAGGAAATATCCCAAAGGCAGCACCGGGATTAGTAGTATACACAATATCGATGAAACCGAACCAGCTGGATAACATTCTACTACCCAGACCTTCTTGCGATTGGGCATAGGTAATG
Organism: bacterium; assembly: GCA_026416715.1. Lineage (NCBI taxonomy): Bacteria > bacterium. The sequence continues at coordinate 33,237 of JAOAEQ010000022.1, read as the reverse complement.
ATTGCGAGTTTAGTTATCTGGTCAAATATAACTATTATCCCTGCTATGATAAAAAACTTTATGGAAAAAGATTTCACAGAGTATTAATGTTCAAATTCTACTAATTACAACTTTTTGAAAATATGGAAACATGAATGGTTTGAAAAAAACTAACATCGTATTTCTTCTTCGCGCTCCTCGCAAGAACCACTTGCAATTTAACTGATTTATAAGCGGTTAACTATTTAACCGGTGATAACCTGTGCACATCGAGCGCAAACCGTCGGATGCGCTTTATTTTCTCCAACAGTTACACTATAATTCCAACATCGGTCACATTTTTTACCGTCCGCTGGTGCGACCTGAACTTCAATCATCCGGTCAGCTGGCAACCGCTCTTTCACATCCAGCGTTACCTGAGAAACAATAAAGATACTTGCTAAGTGCTCTTCATATTTTGTTAACAATTGAATAAGGGTTTTATCCGCGACGGATAATTTCACTTTTGCATCAAGCGAATGCCCGATTTGTTTTTCTTTCCTAGCAACTTCTAACGCTTTTGCCACCTCTGTTCGGATTTGAATTAATCCAGCCCATTCACGTTCTAAATCCTGATTCAGATACATCTGATTAACTGTTGGCATAGTTGTGAGATGAACACTCGGCTCTTTCTGTTTCAAAAAAGGCCAGATTTCTTCTGCGGTATATGATAAAATTGGTGCCATGAGTTTAACCATCGCAAGTCCGATTTCGTAGAGAACAGTTTGTGCTGCACGACGTTCTATAGATTCAGATTTTGAAGTATACAATCTATCTTTCAAAATATCGAGATAGAATGCGCTCATTTCAACAGTACAGAACGTATACAGTGCCTGATATACGCGATGGAATTCGAATTGATTATATCCGTCAGTACATTCGGCAATCAATTTCTGAAGTTGATGTAACGCCCAATGGTCAATAGCTAAAAGTTGATGATATGTCACTGCGTTTTTATCTGGATTAAAATCATATAGGTTTCCGAGAATAAAACGCATGGTATTTCGAATTTTACGATATGCTTCTACTAAAGGGGTTAAAATTTCGTTTGATAAATAGATATCCGTCGTATAATCGCCGGATGCAAACCATAATCGAATTACATCAGCACCGTATTGATCAATCAACTCTTGTGGAGAAATAACATTCCCCGCGGACTTCGACATCTTCTTGCCTTCCGCATCAAGAATTAAACCATGGGTTATACAAATATGATATGGTGCCTGATTTTCTAAAGCAACCGCAGGTAATAGCGATACTTGGAACCAACCCCGATGCTGGTCTCCCGCTTCAAGATAAATCTCACAGGGGAACCCGAGCTGAGGTCGTTCTTGCAAAACTGCTGCCCAGCTTACGCCAGAATCAAACCAAACATCTAAAATATCGGTTTCTTTTTTTAGCTTTTTGCTATTACATTTTGGACACTGAACCCCATTTGGGAACAAATCTTCTATCTCTTTACTAAACCAAACATCTACCCCTTCTTTATCAATCAATGATAATAACGTGTCTATGTGTTCTAAGGGTAACCAGCCATGCGCACAATGTTCACAATATAATGCTGGTATAGGAACTCCCCATGCCCTTTGTCGAGATAAACACCAATCCGGTCGTCCAGCAACTAAATTATGTATCTTATCATGACCCCATTCAGGAATCCATCGAACTCTATCTATTTCAGATAACGCACGGGTTCGGAGATTATGCTTGTCAACATCGAAAAACCATTGCCGAGTCGCACGAAAAATGAGCGGATGTTTGCATCGCCAGCAATGTGGATATGCATGAGATATAGTATCAGAATATAACAATAATCCCTGCCGTTTCAGACATTCGATAATGAGTTTATTTGCAGCAAAAACCTTTTGTCCATGCCACTGCCCTGCTTCTTTAGTAAATACACCGGAATCATCTACTGGAGAAAGAATTGGTAATCCATATTTCTCTCCAGTAATATAATCCTCCTGCCCATGGCCGGGTGCAGTATGAACACATCCTGTACCGGTATCCATTTTTACATAGTCGGCTAATACACACAACGAATCTCCTTGATGTAACGGATGTTCAGCTTTTAATCTTTCGAATTTATTTCCACTAATGGTTCCAAGAATCCCATAATCTTTAATATGCATAGATTGCATTGCGGTTTCAACTAAAGCTTTTGCAATAATATAATTTTCGCCCTTAGCGCGAACTACCGCATACTCTTCATTCGGATTAAATGCAATTGCGACATTTGCTGGTAGTGTCCACGGCGTTGTAGTCCAAATAATGACATAAACCGGTTCTTTTCCAATATGCCGCGCTAGTTCATCTCCCGGGTGCCACGGAACTGATTTTAGTTTAAATTTTACATAGATTGACGGTGAAGTGTGGTCAGAATATTCAACTTCTGCCTCCGCTAATGCGGTTTTACATTCAGTGCACCAATGTATCGGTTTAAGCCCACGATAAATATATCCTTTTTTCGCCAGTTGGATAAATATTTCTACTATTTTCGCTTCATAATGCGGTACCATAGTGAGATATGGATTATCCCAATCACCGAGCACCCCTAATCGCTGAAATTGTTCACTTTGAATCGCTTGATATTTTGCCGCGTATTTCCGACACAATTGCCGTAATTCGACTTGTGAAACTTGTTTCTTCTCTTTTCGAAGATTCTTAATAACCTGATGTTCTATTGGCATCCCGTGACAATCCCATCCCGGAACATACGGGCTATCGAATCCTTGCATCGATTTCGATTTGACAATAATATCTTTAAGCACCTTATTAAAAGCTGTTCCCAGATGCACTTCACCGTTAGCATACGGCGGCCCATCATGAAGTACATATTTCGGGTTACCGCTACGAAGTTGACGTAATTGATGGTAAATTTTCATTTTCCGCCATTGTTCGAGAATAATCGGTTCTTTTTGTGGGAGATTCGCTTTCATCGGAAATTCAGTTTTCGGTAGATTCAAAGTACTCTTATAATCCATAAACTACTCCATCCTAAAGAAAATTCTTTTCAAGTATAAGAATTTAAATATTTTATATTAAAGAATAACGCCATTCATGTCAAGAAATCTTATGTATGGATATCCTATATCAGCGTGATTAAAAACAAAATTTCTACTTGAATAATGACTACATATTAGATAAAAATAAACTGAAGTTCTGTAATCCGTTTCTCAGGTGGACTTTATTGTACAACCCGGAGCTTTTAAAACGCAAAATTTATGAATATCATTCATTTTATTAAAGTTAATCAAAATCACCATTGGTGAGTTTGATGGGATAGAAATAATCAGTTCTGTATCTTTAACTGCCAAAAATGATAACCCGAATTGTTCAGTTTAATTCGGATTTACCTCTGCTTGCTTGAACCGAAGATTTCAATGTGAAGAAATAACTAAATTGAAGGTAAGATGATTATTTCAGTCAATGTTGATGAACAACATTGAAATGGTTATATGCTATATAAAAAATTTGTACTGTTAGAATTGGATTAAAATCTACCAAATAGTAGCAATACGGTTAAATCTAAATTATAACCTTTATCAACCAAATTATCTGACCTTCCAACCTCTGACATTAGGTGTTTAAATTCTTTTTTATTTTATTCTTGCTTCAACCGCTCTCCAATCAATATTTCTGAAGAAAGCTTCAATGTATTCCGCTCGTTTTAACCCATAATCAAGTAGAAACGCATGCTCGAAAACATCCATTATCAGCAGTGGATTGCACCCAGCTAAATGGGCAACATCATGTTCATTAATCCAGACATTGATTAGTTTCCCGTCCATTAAATCCTGATACAGAACTACCCAGCCGATACCGCGCATCGTTCCAGTCGCTTTAAAATCTTTCTCCCAATTTTCATAACTGCCAAATTGTTCCGTTAGTTTCTTGGCGAAACTACCCTCTTTATTAATCGGAGTTTTCCCACCAAGATTTTCGAAATACAATTCATGCAATCGCATTCCATTAAACTCCCAACCAAACCGTCGTTTTAATTCCGCAAATTCTGGAGTCCCGCTCTTCCCTTCTTTTGTTAACGCATCAAGCGCATCTAACACTTTATTGGTATTGGTTACATACCCTTGATATAATGTAAAATGATTTTTCAGCAAAGATTCGCTAAACCCTGCTATCCCGATAAGTTTTGTATAATCTTTGGCAGTGTAAGCCATGTTTTAATCCTCCTTATAACAGTGTGATATAGTTGCAATGTAGGATAATTATTACCATAATTTCATAACGTTTGTCAAAAGGAAAACAATTTTTATGCTTATACAACAGAACCTGAATCCAATTTTCAATCTATTCTTAAATGCAAACAACCCCGGATTAATACCAAGCGCTAAAATATTCTATAACCCCGAACTTAAATTCGGGAAGGTGCATAGGGTTATACTGTGAGTTTTAAAGCTAATTTTAAATGGATAAAACGTAAAACTTTGAATCTCTCTAATGGAGATAATGAAATGAAATGGTAGAAACGGAAGGAGAAAAAAATGGAATTCCAATGGTTACAGCTTACTCAGCACCGGATACACGTAATTCGCGATAGGTCAATCGTGACTAATGGATATTACAATACGGGGTTGCTGATGTACAACCTAGCTATGAATGGCTCAGATAAGTTCGAACATCAATTCAGGAGTAACAGGAAGTTTGCAGAAGGTTGATGAATCCAATTTAATACCTTAGGTATAATAAACTACGCTCAAACATTGCTTATGCGTTTCTTATTAACGTGAACCATATCGATAGTTCAATTTCTATGCTATAATTTCTAGGTATGCATACTGATAATTTGAAGGTTATATTAAATCAAATCAAATCCGGAAAATTAAGTGTCGAAAAAGCTATTGAAAAACTTCGCACCCTACCCTATGAAGATTTGGGATTTGCGAAACTCGATCATCATCGACATCTTCGGCAAGGGTTTCCAGAAGTAATATTTTGCCAAGGGAAAACGTCTGACCAGATATTGCGAATTATCAGTCGGTTTGTTGCGAGTGGACAGAATGTATTAGCCACCCGAGTTGCTAAAGATGTTGCTAAAATTGTAAAGAAAAAATTCCCAAAATCTGAATATAATGAGTTAGCTAGAACAATCGCAATTAAACAGAAGCAAGTTAAACTCTCCTCTGGTATAATCGCTATAGTTTGCGCCGGAACATCTGACATCCCTGTTGCAGAAGAAGCTGCGGTTACTGCAGATCTTTTTGGAAATAAAGTTGAACGGGTCTATGATGTCGGAGTCGCTGGATTACACCGGTTATTAGATAAAAAAGATATCCTTTTTGCAGCGAATGTGATTATCGTTATTGCTGGGATGGAAGGAGCATTAGCGAGTGTAGTTGGCGGATTAGTTAATTGTCCAGTTATAGCGGTTCCAACAAGTATTGGGTATGGTGCAAGTTTTGGTGGCCTAGCAGCATTGTTAGCGATGCTTAATAGTTGTTCGAGTAATGTTGCGGTAATGAATATTGACAACGGTTTCGGTGCCGGTTGTTTTGCCAGCTTGATTAATCGTCATAAATAAATCAAATGATAGCTAGTAATCCAAATAATCCGACGAATACTATCTGTTCATTTGGTTTTTGCATAGCGTTATGAAAATCGCATATTTTGATTGTTTCTCTGGAATCAGTGGCGATATGTTCCTTGGAGCATTAGTGAACGCTGGTGTTTCTATTGAATCATTATCCACTGAACTTCAAAAATTAAATTTAACTGGATATAAACTACTAGCAAAATCGGTCACTAAACATGGTATTACTGGAACGAAAGTCGATGTTATCATTGAACAAGAACGGCAGTTTAAGCATATTGCCGAAATCCAAGAATTAATCAACAATAGTACTCTGAGTAATAGAATTAAACAAACGAGTATAAATGTTTTTCAACGGTTAGCTGATGCGGAATCGAAAGTGCATGGGGTAACTACTCCGCAGGTTCATTTCCATGAAGTAGGCGCACTTGATGCGATTATCGATGTTGTCGGCAGTATTATCGGGATAAATTTATTAGGGATCCAAATTATCTATGCATCGAAACTGAATCTGGGAAATGGATTAGTTAAAACAAAACATGGTACATTTCCGATTCCTGCACCAGCAACGGTAGAATTGGTGAAAGGAATCCCAGTATATAACCTTGGAATTGAATATGAATTAGTTACCCCAACCGGAGCAGCGATTATCACTACAATTGCTGAAAAGTTCGGTACTATGCCAGCCATGGAAATTAACGCGATCGGATATGGTGCAGGAGACTTGGAGATACCTGAAATTCCAAATTTCCTGCGGGTATTTATTGGTAAAAAAGTTGAACCTCAAAAAGAAGAAACGATAACAGTTATCGAAACAAATATTGATGATTTGAATCCACAGTTCTATGGATATCTAATGGACAAATTGTTTGCTGTTGGTGCTCTGGATGTATATTATACCCCGATACATATGAAAAAGAACCGGCCAGGAATATTATTATCAGTTTTAACCAATGCAGCTAACGTAGATAAATTATCGGAAATCATCTTCGCTGAAACTACAACCTTCGGGCTTCGGATATATACTGCGCAGCGGCAGACTCTCGACCGAGAATCGGTTCCCGTCCAAACTAAATATGGAACGATAAATATTAAAATCGGAAAACATAACGGTAAAATTGTTTCTATAGCGCCGGAATATCAAAATTGTTTATTAGCCGCTGAGAAAAACGGTGTGCCAATAAAAGAAGTTTATCAAGAAGCAATTGAGCAGCTTAAAAATAAATGATTGAATGAAACAAATCATTGTTGTTTTATTCTCTCTGTTCTTTCTGTGACCAAATTTCGCCTATTTACCCTTTTTACCAAGCCTCTGCTATTATAGAGATAACTTCTTGAATAGTATTCAGCTGATTTATTCGATTACGTAATTGCGTTGCATCTTTCCATCCTTTAACATAGTAACATGCATGTGCCCTGAAAATCCGAATACCGCGTTGTTCTCCGTAAAAATCTACGATTGCTTTGAAATGTTCAATGATAATTTGTTTTTGTTCTTCTCGATTCTGGGGAACTGGAAAAATCAAATCTGCGGATGGATTGTATAATTTAATTGCTTCCGCAAATATCCAAGGATGACCCAACGCACCACGAGCGAACATAACCGCATCGCATTTGGTTTCATTGAGCATCTTTATAGCATCTGCAGCTGTTTTAACATCACCACTTCCGATAACCGGAATAGATAAATGTCTTTTTATTTTTTTAATTACCGACCAATCAGCATTACCGCGAAATCCTTGTTGTGCAGTTCGTGGATGCAACGATATTGCTTTAATTCCAACCTGTTCTAGTCGTTGTGTAAGTTCTCCTAATTCATCTGAATGGTCATCCCATCCAGAACGAAGTTTAACTGTAACTGGCACTGGAACACTATCAACTAGAGCAGTAGCGAGTTTAAGCAAAAGCTCAGACGATTGTAACAATGCGCTTCCCGCCCCTTGTTTAACTACTTTTTTCACTGCACAACCACAATTTAAATCTATGAAATCAGCTCCATATGCAACTGCAAGTTTCGCTGCTTTTCCAAGAATATTAGGTTCATTTCCAAATAACTGAACCGCTAACGGTTTATCTTCAGGAGAAGAGCGGAGGAGTTCGTTAGTTTTTCTATGCTCCCGGACTAATCCGGCAGCACTAACCATTTCGGTATATGCTAACGTTGCACCATACTTCCGACATAACAATCGAAATGGTAAATCGGTATATCCCGCCATTGGTGCGAGAATAAAAGGATGGATTATCTTATAATTACCTATATACATAACCATATACTAGTCGAATAGTTTGAATGAATATGGTGATGAGAACAGTATGTGTAGTTGTAAATATCAGATTGATAGGAGAACAAAGTGCATGAATCCGATACCCTGATGACTTGGTGTTTATCCCCGGATAATCTGAATATTTTAGGTTATTTAACCATTGAAGTGGTTAACTCTCTAAGATTTACCCCGGCGCTAAGTTCGCTACTGCATTCATATCGTATCCGGCATAAGGATATCCAGCTTGAATCTGATAATATCCAGCAGCAGCTACCATCGCCGCGTTATCCGTGCAAAGTTTCGGCGAAGGTATCCACAGCGAAAGATTATGTTTTTGGGCAGCTTTCGTCATTTGATTTCGCAAATGAGAATTAGCAGCTACGCCACCGGAAACGATGATTCCCTGTACTTTTTTCTGGATTGCAGCATCAATAGTTTTCTTTACCAGAACATCGACCACCGCTTGTTGAAATGAAGCACAGATATCTTCAAGGTTGACTGCTTCTAAACCTAGTGGATGTTTTTTTAAATAATATACCGCTGAAGTTTTCAACCCGCTGAAACTAAAATCAAACCCATATTCCTCTAAATAAGGCCGTGGAAACTTAATGGCGTTCGGGTTTCCTTGTTTTGCTAATCTATCTATTTCCGGTCCTGCAGGATATCCTAATCCGAGAATTTTCCCGACTTTATCAAACGCTTCACCTGCCGCATCGTCATAAGTTTTCCCTAACCATTCATAAGTACAATGTTTAGGCATATAAAACAAATCAGTATGCCCGCCAGAAACAACCAATGCTACCAAAGGAAAGGAAATCTCTTGATGATCAATAAAACTAGCATAGATATGCGCATGGAGATGATTGACTGCCATCATTGGGATTGAATGAGTCAAACGGATCGATTTTGCAACAGTTATCCCGATTAACAGCGAACCGACTAAACCCGGTCCCTGAACAACCGCAATTGCATCGATATCTCGCAAATCACATTGAGCTATATCTAACGCTTCTTGAAGTATCGGAAGAACCGTATTCAAATGCGCTCGTGAAGCTATTTCTGGAACGACACCACCATATTTCTGATGTAAATCGACTTGCGATAAGACAATGTTTGAAATAATCGTCGTTCCATCTTTAACCACTGCAACTGCGGTTTCATCGCAGGAGGATTCAATGCCAAGAATAAGCATAATAAAAAAGTATAAAATCTAATGCTCTAATGTCTAAAGGAATCAGCTGTTGTAGCTGGATTCCAAGATCACGAAACTCGCAAGTATTTTTCAGCTTTATTTTAGGATAGAGAATTTCCGTTTAACATTTTACAATAACGCTCATTATTTTAGCGATTTGTCAACCAATATTTAACCATTTTAATAATATATGCTAACGGATGCACTACCATATATCCACAGCAATTAGGATCGGTAACGATAATATGCTTCGCTCCACTCAAATAGGTCAAGGTTAATGGAAACCGGCGGAGATACGAATTCGCATTATCGCTTAATAGAACTACTAAATCATATTTTTCAGTTCTTATTTGACGGAGTAAGTGGATAGCAAGCAACAATTTTTTATACCCAGAATGTTGTTGAATCGTTCTAACAATCGTAAAATTGTTTGCAATATCGCTGCTTTTTTCGATTTTCTTTGGGGTTAATAAATGTATCTCGCCAGCGTTTGCTTGGTTATGCAGGATATCAGCTGCATGAAACGCTACGCTTAAATCAGTATAATTAATTACTAAAACTTTTTCTTTTTTTTGAGTAGGTTTATAATGCTCCAATAATGGTATAGGACGAATTGAAATTGGCGTGGCTTGCACTCTTTTATCTCGGTATTGATACCAGGCATTATATGCCCGATGTAATGCATCAATTAAATCTTCTGAAGTTAAATATTCAGTTCTGATTACCGCCGAACGATTCCCATCGAAATCTGACCAGCGAGTGGCTAAAAGATATCCTTTTTCTTTTAATTCGTAATAATATTTTGTTCCCGGAAAAGGGGTAACGATCGAAAACTGCACACTATCTGGTTCCAATGATAAAGCAAAATCTATCGTTTTCTGGATGGTTTCTTTCGTTTCACCTTCCAGTCCAAATGTAAACGTTAAATGCACCTTAATTCCAACAGATTTCGTGATTTTAACCGTTTCAACAACTTTGTTTAAATCTAACCGTTTTCCACATCGGTCGATCAATTCTTGCACCCCGGATTCAACACCGTATTTTATAGCAATCATACCCGCATTAGCCATTGCTTGAAGCATTTCTTGGTCTAATGTATCTGCACGAGCCATTGCCGCCCAAGGGATTTTAATGCCACGCCGATTTAGCTCGGAACAGAAATGTAAAATGCGTTGTTTTCCTAAGTCAAAGGTATCATCATCGAAATAAACCGATTTAAATCCGTAGGTTTTTATGAGCCATTCAAGTTCATCCACTACCTTAACCGGATCCCGAACTCGATATCGATTGCTCCCATACACAACCTGTGGCCAGAGACAGAAATTGCATTGGAACGGACAACCACGACTCGCCCACATTTGTACCATCGGTTTTGGCAAAACACCGAAATCGTCGTTATAATTCAACATTGGTAAATGATGGTAAGCAGGCCAGGGTAGTTCGTCAATATTTTCGATTAACGCACGACGTGGATTCCGAACAATTCGATTATCCTCGGTCCGATATACGATTCCGGTGACCGGTGCTATCGACTCATGTTTAGCTAATTTCTGAACTAACTCGCGTAACGTATATTCATATTCTCCAACTAAAATAAAATCTATATATTCAGCTTTATTCATTATATCTTCTGGCATCACACTTACATGAGGACCGACAAAAACCAACCACCGTTTTGCTTTAGTTTTCCTGATAACTTTTGCTATTTTTTTCGCAATAGCTAGGTCGACCTCAATCGTTGGGGTTGAAGTTTCTAAAACTACCATATCAGGATTAAACTGAATAATTCGGTCAATGAACTCATGTTCAGTTAAATGTTCTGCAATTCCATCAACCAATTTACACTCAAATCCCGCCTGTTCCAACACCGCAGTTGCATACGCTAAATAAAACGGAAACGGGAGATAGACCGAACCCGGCTGCTGCCAATGTGGCCAACGCGACCCGGCACGAACCCCGTATCTATTACCTTTTCTCCATGGTGCATTACCTAGAAATATTCGCATTATTTATCCTTAACTACTAAATATATTTAGATAGTATTTATCGAGGATTTTGTTCCAATCAAATTCCTGTTCGACTCGTTTTCTACCTTCACCACCTAACTTTTTTCTTAAATCGGAGTCATCTAACAGCAATTTCATTTTACTATATAACGCATCCGCATCATTAGGAGGAATGGTAAATCCGGTTACTCCATCAATTACAATATTTTTTAATCCTCCGATATTAGAAGCAATAACGGGTTTTCCACATGCCATCGCTTCTAATGCAGTTATACCGAACGCTTCTTGCCAAATAGATGGAACAAGACATATGTCACTTGACTGATACAATATTGGCAAATCCTCTTGCGATAACCAACCGACAGATTTTATATAAGGGTCTGCGTTAAATCCAGTCTCAGAAGAAGTTACTATTAATTCAAAATCGGTTCTTTCCTTCCATAACCGTCGACAAGCCTTTTTTACCACCGAAAATCCTTTGACTGGGTCATCCACCCGACCAGAAAATAAAATCCGTTTTACTTTTGCCGGTACTTTTTCTGTTACATAGAATCTATTGACATCGATCCCGGAAGGAGTAATTTGAATTCTTTGATTATAGGGACGGATAATATTTGCAATAACATCATTATATACAATTATCTGATAAGCTGACTGTAATGCTTTTCTAAAAATTTGCGGATAGAAAGGAGAAAAGGTCATCGCGCCAAGATACTCCTGACAAAAATGAAGTTTGGTTAAATCTGTATTGCGATTAATCAATATTTTTATAATACTTTTATCCATCCGAAAATTTACTGAAAAACAAAGGGCGCATAAGGTTGGATGTTTCAAAATATGGTTGTTACAAATCCGTTTTAATTGTGATTGATATAAGTTATTCATACCACAGAATATTTCATATGCATAAAACCGCAGAATAACTTTATATTTTTTAGCTAACGCATTAACAAGATGCGGTTTTAAAAAATATCCATCTGTTAAAAAAACATAATCCGGTTCAAACCGGTCTATTGCTTTCTGAAATCGCTCGACAACGGTATATCGGTTAAAACTAAATTTACTAAACTGGATTGATTCAACTGGAAATGGTAAATTAATCTTAATGACACCTCGACGGAAATAACGGGTGAAATCAGGGACATATAAACGAATACTAGCACCGTGATTATGTAACCGAGATGCGACTTCATACACGTCTACCCAAGAACCACCTGTCGGAGGGTAATGAAAGAGTAAATCAAGAAAAGCAATTTTATTATTCACTGTTATTAGAAATTAAAATTTAATCTGAGTTTTGCTGCTCCTATTTTCGGGTTATGGCAAACTTAATGTCATATACAGTCTGATACCATAAAAATAAACAATCTGCAATAATCAGATTAAATCTACCTGCATCTAAATCTTCACGCAAAAAGTTTCGAAAATAAACTAAATTAGTGATTCCTTTATGTAGGAACCCTCTTATAGAATCAGGACGTGGACGATGTAAAAAAAACCAACGCCAATACGTCCGAAATAAAGATGTATAATTATCGTGTCGTAAATGATACACTACCGATTTGGGGTCGTAGATAATTGTATACCCAGCTTCGAGCAATTTTCGAGAAATATAATAATCCTCGTTATTAGTTCTATATTCTGGGGTATCCTTATAAAATCCTACTTCTGCTAACGCGGGACGATAAAATACAGTATTATTACCGAATAGATGCATCGGATTAGTTATAACCTCTTCTCCTTCCCAATACTGTTTCATATGTATTGCCCGCCATCGATCCGGGATATCCGTTTGATGTTTCTCGATTAATTTTCCGCTCACGCCAGCAACCTGTTCTTGATCAAAATAAACCATCAATCGTTCAAGCCAATCCGGTTCCGGAATACAATCCGCATCAAGTGATGCTACATAATCATATTTAGCATTTTTAACTCCGGTATTCCTAACCGCAGCTAACCCTTGGTTTTGCTGATGTTGAATTAATTTCACCGGATATTGTTTAGCTATATCCGCTGTTGTATCTGTTGATCCATCATCTATAACGAGAATCTCAGAAACTGGATATGTTTGTTTCTGGATATATTCTATACATGTTGCAAGATATTTCTCTACATTATACGCAGGAATATATACCGATACAGGTCGTTTCATGATGTTTTGTGTTTTCCTGTTAAACTCAATCTAACTTTATGATATAACCGATATAATAATTTGCTACGGATAGCTTCTAAATCAGCTTTAGCTTTACGTAATTCATCTATTTCTTCATAGAGTCTTCTAATTTCATCACCCATTCGCTGATTATCATTTCCTAAATTTTCTATTTCCTTACCCATTCTGCCCAACTCCCGTTGCGATTCAACGACTAAAACCGCGAGTTGTTTAATCATCGAATCATTCTTTTGCAGAAATTTTGGATTTAAACAGTATTGAGATAGTGGTTCAATAGTTTTATCCCAGGTTAACTGTTCTCTAACCAATCGCTGTGCATTCGTTTTATAAGTGGGTATTACTTCCGGATGTTTTAAAATTGACTGTATCGTTGATTCGACTTCTTGTTGGTCAGATGGGTCTACTACCCATCCTGCCTGATATTCTTTAACTAATTGCGCGATATCACAGAAATCACTTATAACCACTGGTAATCCTGACCATAGGTAGCATACAGTTCTAATTGGATAGGCAAGCAATCTTTCATTATTAGGCATCATCAAGTCTACCGCAAAGCTTGCTTTTACATATTCTTGCATTAATTGTTCATGGTGTAACATTGGATATCGTTCAACTCGCGGACTTTTAACCAATCGTTCTTCCGGTGCAGCGTAAGTTAATGGTATATCCTTTAAATATGGATGAACACTACCAAAGATTTTTAACTTACCACATTGTAATTCATCCATTTTTTTTATTACGAGATTAAGCGGGGTAAATGGGTCTTGCCACGGCCAGAAGACGCCTCCAAACACTAGTGTTAATTCATCAGGTATACTAAATTTAGGCAATTCTGGAGAAAGTGATACGGGAATTGATGCAATACAGTCTGCTTTCGGGTCAATACCTGCTAAAACCATCCAGGTAAAAAAATATGCTTTCTGCTTATCTGAAGCACAGATAAAATAATCCGCTTTAGCAAATGCTTCTATTTTCGATGCGAAAAATAAATCGAGGTCGAAAACATCAAAATATGCATTCTCTAACATTAACAGACCAAACAAATCTAAAACCAAAGGCATTTCTAACCGATGCAATTTATTCGCATGATGCCATTGAATACATACCACTATATCTGGTTTAACTTTAGCAACAACCGCATTCAGATTATTTGATATATGTGTATGCTGGCGGATTAATTCCGGCAAATCCGTTTTATCTTCAATAATGGTTTTCGGTAGGGAATAAAGTACTTCATATCCACGTGATTTTAATCCTTCCCCAATCTGCCATGCACGAATCCCGCCTCCCGCCGTTGGATATCCTAATCCTGGAAGCATCTCTGTCGTAAAAATTAATATTTTTTTGCTCATAGTTTTGAATACCGATTACCGAGTTTGAGTTTAAAAAAGTATAATATTGTTCCCTCTCTCTTCTCACCTAACTCTTAACTTTCTTAAAAAACGATTTTAAAATTTGGATAGGTGAACTCGCATCGAATTCCGGATTTTGCCTTTTACCCCCAATCATTGCAGCACTATTATCGGGTGCAAATTTCGGACTTTTTACCCATTCACGTAACGGTATCGCAGTCTTTTCACAGGTGTAATTAGAATAAACGAATTGTCTTGCTCTTTGTGAAATTTCTTTCATTTCTTGCGGATGCGATATCGCGTAATGGATTTGTTCAGCTAGTTGGTCAGCGTTCCCAATTTCAAAAGTCAACCCAAGCCGATTTTCTGCAATAACATAACTAATTTCGGTGCCAAGGGTTGTTAGAACCGGCAATCCAAGTTTCATCATATGCAGTAACCGATTTCGTGCACCGAAAACAGTTTCATAATTAAACGTATCTATATTTATTCCTATATCTGATTCGAAATAATAGTTGAAAACATCTTCTGACGGGATCCACCCGCGTAACAGAAACCGATTTGTAAATTCCGAGTGTTGGATTAACTCCTGAAACCGAATATAGGTTTTTTCATCATGACCCGGTAACGCGCCGCCAGTAGAAACAAACCAAATTCGACCATCTCTTTTCATTGCGCGCGTTATCCCGTTAAATAATGTATCAATATCAGTCCAGGTATTATATCCACCTGACCATAAAATAACAAATGCATCTTGCCCTAGCCTATTGCGGATAACAATTCTATTATGCTGGATTTCTTTCGGTTCGAACGAATTGGGTATATGGTAAACAAACTCATACCCCGTGGTTATCGCTGATAATCTACCGATTGTAGCAAGTTCGCCAAGTAACGCATATTTCTGGGGAATTGAAACCGTTGAAAAAATATCTGCGGTTCTAATAATGCGTTCTTCCTGCTGCCAGAATTCATCAATTGGTTGATTCGACCCGATACGTGCGGATTTCGATTGCGCTTCCGCCATCAGCCAGCCGTTTAAATCCGCCCAAAATGGTACAGTTCGATTTATCTTGGCAGCAACAGATGCTGGTAGTCCGTTTATCCCAACGATACAATCCGGACGAAATTCATCATAGAGCTTCTGTACTGTTTCCCCATCCAAAAACGGTTCCATTTCGTTGATACTAAAATATCTTAAATTTCGAAATTCATCGTTTAAATTTCGAATTTCCTGAACTAATGGCAGGTTTAAACCTGATTCCGAAGCGGTAGGAATTCGAACCGCAACTAATCGCACCTGATGTCCATCATCTAGCAATGGTTTTACAATATGCCAAGTTCGATATCCAAGTCCATATAAGGTTGTACTCGATTCGAAGGGCAATGGTCCAGCACCAACAGCAAATATTTTCATAAATTATATCATAGCAAACAATATTTCGTGGTAACAATATGATAAGCTAAGCTCAAAAGAGATTGGAGTAAAGGAAACCTTTATTGTTATCCAATATTTTTCTACTATTATTTGAGCTTCCTTAATACTCTTATGCAATATTCAAATTCTGCTTATTGAATCATTCCATTTATTTTATAATCGGGAGCGTGAGTTGGATGAGATACCCACTGTTGGAGTTGGCGAGTAGTTTTTTCAAAGGTCCAATGCTCAAAAATAAATCGTTTTGCTTTCAATCCCAACTCAGTTAATTCAGATTGATGGTCAACAGCCCAGAGAATATGAGTTATAAAAGTTTTTAAATCGCCTATAGGAAAAGTTAACGCTAATTGTTCTTTAGCTAAAATTTGGGTTATTTCCGTTCCCAAAGAAGTTAGAATGGGAAGCCCGGCTCGCATCATACTATTTAAACGATTACGTGCCCCAAAAACTACTTCATAATTATTTCCATCAATATTTAATCCAAGATTTGATGCGAAATAATAATTAGTTACATCATCCAGCGGAATCCATCCTTTCAAAATAAATCGGTCACGGAACCGAGAGTGGTTAACCAAGGTAACAAATCGAGAATAAGTCCTCGTATCATGTCCGGAAATATGTCCTCCGGTAGAAACAAATTTAATGCGCGGATTTCTTTCCATAGCTTTCGTCAAACCGGTAAATAAAAAATCTACATCTGTCCAGGTATTATAACTACCACTCCAGAGTATAACAAAATCTGTATCCGCAACTTCTACTCCACGCAGCACAGTTCTATTCGGTTTTAATTCCGCATTTTCAATTGAATTTGGTATGTGATATACAAATTCATAGCCGGCAGTTTGTGCGTTCAACCGTTTAAATGTCGCTAATTCACCAATTAAAGCATATTTCTGCGGCAATGATACCGTTGAAAAGATATCAGCACGAGCAACAATAGTTTTTTCCATATTCCAAAAATATTGTATCCATTTATCATCTTGGTCTTGAAATGATTTAATTTGCGCTTCCGCCATTGCATAACCGTTCAAATCTGCCCAGAAAGGTTTATCAGACGGTATTTGAGCAGTCATCCAAGCTGCATGGGTATTAATACCAAGTAAACAATCCGGTTGAAATCCATCGTGTACTTCTTTCAGAAACTTAATATCTCGAAAAACCGATAGTTCATCTACCGAGTAATATATCCAAGGTTTTGCACCAGATGGGAAATCGGTTATCTCACGCCGAATTAATTTTTCTAGATTGAGTTCGTTCTCGGGATCAGGTAACTGCATCGCTATCAAACAAATTTCATGTCCGAGTTCGAGTAACGGTTTTATAAAATGCCATGTCCGGATTGATGAACCATAAAATTTAATCTGGTTTTCAAAAGGTAACGGACCGACACCAAGCGCAAGGATTCTGCTCATAGAATTAAGTAGAGAGGTTATATGTTAGAATCAGAAAAAAATCTACGTTCTGATTGCTAACGACTAAATTTTTATAATTTTACCGTTTTTATCAAGTAACTTAATATGATACTCACGTTGCGTTATAATTCGTTTGCCAGTATTGATACAGGTCTGACAATGTGGGTGCGGCCGAGTCGTATTCACAGTCCTGCGAAATTCCTGATATTGTTTTCCATTCCAGACTTCTGCAAACGAATGATTGCGTAAATCACCTAGTTTAACGTCATTGGCACAACAAGGACTGACAAATCCATCACTGCGGAAATAAATGAATTCCCAAGGTTCATAACATAGTTTCCACTCTGGATTATTGTCCGCAGATTTAGAACTCGAATGAGATTGGATCGATAATTTTCTTTTGTCTTTCTCAATATCCGCTTCAGCAAACGACGGTGGAATCCGTAGTTCAATCCCTAACGTTTTCGCTTTTTCTCGCGCTTGAGCAAAAATATGATTCGTATATTCCTGGTGGAAAAAAAGGGATTCGTTCATTAGTTCCGGACGATACACTATCAAATAGTCTCCTGTGATAATCTTTATCCCTAATCGTGCAGTTAACTCGACAAAATCTAAAAATTCTGCTAATGTCCGTTTCATAAAGGTGAATGCAAAGGCCACTTCAGGATATGGCGAATTTCGTTCCCGTTTTAATTTCAGTAATCGTTCAACATTTCCGATAACTCGATTGAAATATCTGCCTCCTCGAACGAATGAATAGGTTTCTTCATTCGTTGCCTCTATCGAAATATAGAGTTGTTTCAACTGATGGTTAATCAATTCCTGAGATGCTTTTTCATCTAGTAGAACACCATTGGTAACTAATCGAGTGGTAACATGGTTGGGTATCAGTTCTAGTATCTGAAATATACGATGGTCAACCAAAGCTTCTCCGTATCCGAAAATAGATAATTCTATAAAATATGGAAACAACGGCTGAATTTTTTTGATAATTTCATCCGATAAATCTGTACGCTCTCCTTCAAAAAAGGATTGCCCACACATCTGACATCGAAGATTACAGCGATTGGTTGTCTCGAGATACCCACGAATCGGATATGAACGAACTCGAAGTGATTGCTTTCTACTCTCCTTATAATTCCGTCGTCGATTCTGCTCCTGTTTGATTATTGGTCTATCTCGTTTAAGAAATTGTGTAAAGATATTTTTCATTGAGTTCCAAGCAATCTTTGATTGAGACCTGATATGCATCAGGATAAACTTTATTTCAACAGTTCTCTCAATCAGAGATTGGCTATAACGAAATGAGTCTCTCAACCCGTTGCTGAACTTTATCTGTCACATTTTTTCCGCATAGACTAGCGCGACATCACCTAGATTAACCTGATTTATACGCGCACGTATTATATCGTTTAATCCGAGTTCATTCCATACTTCTGAGTAGGTTTCCATATCAATTCCAACATAATTTTTTAGCCCAAGTATACGAAATCCATTTTCTTCTAAGAGTTTCGTTAATGTCCTCGTTCCAAAAAAGAATAAATGGTCTTGGTCTGAGAACCAGTCTTTTCCTGCGATAAGCCGAGGGATACTATCACAGTTTGGGGTTCGAATAAACAGTTTACCTTTCGGTTTAAGAATTCGCCATACTTCTTGCACGGTCTGTTTCGGATTCGGAAGATGTTCAATAACATGCGTCATGGTAGCAAAATCAAACGATTGCTCCGAATAACTTAACTGCTCTAACGGACCTTGCACTACCTTAAACCCCATTCTCCTATTAAACGCAATAATTTCTGGAGATACTTCAACTCCTTCAGCGACCCAACCGCGATTTATAAATTCTGCTAGTAAACCACAGGTCGCACAACCGATATCGAGCATTTTCCGGTTGCAACCGATTTGAGATTCATATTCTTGCAGACCAAGCGATTCTAACCACTGGAACACCAACGAAAACTGTTTGCCAGTAGGGCTAAAAACCTTCCCAGTCGCTGACCACTCTTGCCAGACGGTAAGTATTTTTTCTGCGTTGGCAAGAAAAGGAGCAAAATATCCTTCTGTATATTTCTTGGTTAGTTCTGTTTCCGTCGGTTGTGGAAATACAAAATATAATCCGCATTCCACGCAATAGAATACTTGGCGGTTTGTCTTTGGATTGATATAATACTGGACGATTTCGGATGCGCCACAGAGCGGACATTCTACTTTTGCGTAGAGCTTCGCACGTAATTTCTGCCAAAATGTCTGGCGCAATAACGGCATATCTAATTTAACCTTGGTTTCAAGAATCTTTAATACTAGCCGCTCAAGTTCACGGTGGTTTTTTACATCTAACTGCAACATATCTACCAGCCAAGCAAATTGACATTTCGGATTGGTTCTCAACGATTGATATATCAGCGCTGCTTCAGATTCCTTTCCAATTTGGGATAACGTCACCGCATAATTCAAGTGTAGTACTAAATTATCAGGTGCAACTCGCATTGCTTGCTGATAGTGTTCAATGGCTGGTTCAAATTTCTTTTGCGTCACCAATAGATTCGCGAGTAATATTCGTGCTTCTACCAAATTGGGGTTTACAGCAATCGCGTGGTCTAGTTCTGATATTGCCGCAGGGATATTTCCGCGATAAAAAGTCCAAGCGAATCCATCACGATAGTCGAATTGGGCTAATTTTTCCGGAATATAGCCATCGATATCTTGTTCGAATGGAATCGGCTCTCGAATAAGCTTTATTGCTTGTTGGTAATGGTCAGTAGCAGTATTCACAATTTTTTCATTGCACATCGCATTCGATAATCCTGCCATTTAGTTTTCCATCGGGCAAATAATGTATTCGGTAATCGAATCATGTTATAACGATATGCTTTTAATATAGCAGCATATTCAGGCGTGCCTTTAACTGAGGTACGGAACTTCGTCTCTTCTTGTAATGCCCAGTATAACTGGTATATCGAGTAATTCTTCAAAACAAATCGTATTCGATTTCGATGATATTTTTCAAAAAAATCTGAGGACGCTTTCCCCGTTGAATAGGATTCATAATGATATGCCACCGCTGACGGTAGATAAACCACTTTATACCCAAGTTTTTTCGCTCGAAAACATAGTTCGGTTTCTTCAAAATAACCAGGTTTATAATCCTCATCGAGATATCCAAGTCGTTCAATCAATTCACGCCGAATCGCAAACGATGCACCAGTCACATAATCCGGTTCATCAGTTGTATCCCATTGCCCGTTATCTAATTCCCCATTTCCGCGATGCCAAGTTCGACCATTCGGATACATGATTCCGCCGGCATGCTGTACCGTTTTTTTATCCGGATAAAGCATTTTACAGCCGACGATTCCAACTAATGTATCTCGCTGAAAACATTGGACATATTCGGTTAACCACAATGGGGTTACGGTAACATCGTCATTGAGCAAAATCAATATTTCCGATTTATCTATCGCATATTTCATTCCGAGATTATAACCACCAGCGAATCCGAGATTCACCGGGGAATCTATGATTACCACCTGAGGAAATTGCTCGGCTACAATTTCACGGGTTCTATCTATACACCCATTATTGACAAAAATGATTTGATAATTTTTATAGTCACTTTCTAATAACGAGGTTAGACATTGAGCGATAACCGATTCGCCTTTATACGACGCAATGATAATCGAAACAAATGGCGATGTTGAATTCATAATGTTAGCATATTTCGTCTATCATTCCAAAAGGTTCGATACCGATGCCATAACGTGAACGGTAACCGAATCACATGATATTGATACGCTCGTATCACCGCACGATATATCATATCATCCTTTATAGTTTTAAGGTATTTTATTTCTTCTTTACAAGCTAACCGGAGCTTCGAAAAAGGGAAATTCTTCAGCATAAACCGAATCCGATTTCGATGATATATTGTAAAGAAACTTGGACTATACTTAACGGTTGTGCGCGATTCATAATGATAGACGAGCGCAGTTGGTAGATAGACAACTTTATATCCTATACGTTTCGCGCGATAGCAATAATCAGTTTCTTCGAAATATATCGGACGATAAGATTCATCAAGATATCCAAGTCGCTGAATTAACTCCTGACGAAACGCAAACGCTGCTCCAGTCACATAATCGGGTTCATACATAGTATCCCATTGCCCTTTATCTTCTTCTTCATATCCATTATGCCAGGTACGCGCGTTCGGATAAATTATTCCGCCAGCATGTTGAATGGTTTTTTTATCTGGATAAAGAATTTTACAGCCGATAATTCCTACTCTGGCATCGTTCTGAAATGCCTGCACAATTTGTGAAATACAGTTTTTTGCTAATTCAACATCATCATTAACCAGAAAATAATACTGCGCTTCCGGTACTGATTGTATTCCTAAATTATAACCGCCAGCGAACCCTAAATTAACCGGTGAATTAACCAACGTAATATCTGGAAACTGTTGTTCAATGATTTGTTTTGTTGTATCTGTGCTACCGTTATTAACTACAACAATGTTTATATTTGCATAATCTGAATTTTGAATTGAACTTAAACATAACCGGATAACGGATTCACCGTTATATGAAGCGATAATTACCGCAACCTGCGGAATATTGTTGTTCATATATCTATTTTACCATATCTTATAGAGCAATTATTGGTTGGTAGTTGCGTTGTGGCGGATTAACCAGAAGTGGTTTTGCAATAAGAATTTTCAACTGCGCTTTATCAGGTTAAGCCTATACCAAGCATCGAGTTATTCGGTCATTTTAACGAATCTTTACGAAACTAGCGTTTACTGGTAAAATATATTGATAAATTTTCATGATATGGTGAGTGTAGCTCAATTGGTCAGAGCATTGGACTGTGGCTCCAAGGGTTGGGGGTTCAAGTCCCCTCACTCACCCCATGTTTTTAAAAGACAAATCCCAATATTAACTATAAATATCGCATACCGAGTTTATGTGCGCCCGTAGCTCAGCTGGATAGAGCGGCAGACTTCGAATCTGAAGGTCGTAGGTTCAACTCCTACCGGGCGTACCATTTTTTACAAAGTATCAAATAGAAAGAATCGAATTAAGTGCCAAGGGCACTTAATTCAATTTAAAGTCAGATTTTACTGGATCTATCGAACTGATATTTTTTAGATTTTTAGTCCTTCATAACTTGGTAATTGAGTAAACCCGGGCCATTAGCTCAATTGGTAGAGCAATTGACTCTTAATCAAGAGGTTGAAGGTTCGATTCCTTCATGGCCCACCATTTTGAATATTCTAAACCAAATTGCAAATTCCAAAAGGATAAGCGTAACCCTTGTTATCAAACTCAAAGTAACTATTTATAAGGATTGAGGAGCAAAACTTTTTTAATCCTATCAGAGAAGTTCGTTTTTAATCTTCTTCTCACCTGTCAATAAAGCGAGAGTGGCGGAATTGGCAGACGCGGTAGACTTAGGATCTAGGGGGGATCCCCCGTGGGGGGTCAACTCCCCCCTCTCGCACCAACCAAAATAAACAAAAGAACTGAAAAATTTACATAACTTACAAAAGTGGATAAATAACAATTATGCTCTCTCATTTTTTTATTTCTTGGTCTTTTGTTCTTAAGTATTTTAAATTTATTTCTCCCAGAATAAGATAGTGCGACAATCAAGTCTTGACTGCTCTTCATTTAAATTTAACCATCTGGAACCATGGAATTCCATTTGTAATACCATTAACTAGCTCAGTTCTAGCAGAACATCTCGGATTGATTATGGAGTATAATGGGAATTGAACGGTTCAATTCTCATTATGTTCCACTGTTGGTTTTTTAACTAGTAACTTTAGTTTATCAGTTTAACTATAATATTTTCAATATATTATTCGTATATTGCCCAATATTTTGGTAGGAGAGTAGTTGGGTCGGCAATTGTATAGTTGGTATTCTGAGTAGTATAGCTGAAATCGGAACTAGCTTGTGGTAATAAAGTCAAATTATAACCGGGAAATCCGCCGTTCGCATACGCAAACCAGCACGCACAATATATCTTTTGTCTATGACTACGATTCCAATTATTTATTTCTTCAAACGCTTTATTAATCCAACCAGTAGAATAATTATATTTCGGATACCCAGGAATACTTCCTTGTCCGTCAGCAAAACAGTTCATTTCTGTTAGATATACCGGTTTCGCATACGCATACATATTATTCCCGATAATTTGCATCCAATCTTTATATACCCCAAAACCCCAATAATTATCATTTCTTGGGTCAGAATCCCCGTTCCGTCCTCCGTACGCATGAATTGCATAACCATCGCAATCATCGTTGATGCCGTTTACTAAAGTGTACATATAATTTAACCAAGCATACGAATAGGGACCGCCGGGATTCTGACTTGAATTCCATGGCGCAACCGCAGCAACTAATACTTCCGCTTCAGGTTGCACCGTTTTAATAGCGACTCGGCATTTCTTGAAAATAGTGATATAATCACTAGCAGGAATATTGCTATCAAAATTAGCATTCATTTCGTTCCCGATAATCCAGCGTTTACAGTAAGAACTATATACGCTTACTGTACTTGCACAGCTTAAAGCAAACGTATCCCATTCGTTTGAATTACGCGGAACCGATTCACCCCATTGCTTCCCTAAACGAACAAGTATTGTGAATCCTTCACCGGCAATCTGAGCTAATGGTTTTGTATCCAATCCAACTCGAATCATTTCTACATCCCATCTACTTTTTCCATTAAACAATCCCTGCGCAGTTGAACCCCAATCGTGAATTCCATAGATATGGGTAGCGTCTTCTGAAATAGCTATCTCAAAAAAAATTAGGAGACAAAGAATGGGTAGAAATCGGAATGTTTGCATATATAAAAATATTTTACATTTTTTCGTCTTAAAAAGCAATTACAATGGTTAGACTAATTCAATCTCATCAAAACAGGATAGATTAAATCCTGAATTTTTTGATATAATATATAGATAAAAAATGTGGTAAAATAAATTATCTTTTCAGCGAAAGGTCTTTGGTTATGAAAGAAAAAGTTCAAGCAGTTATCGAGAAAATCCGACCTGCACTGCAAGCAGACGGTGGCGATATCGAATTGGTCGATGTTGTTGATGGTTCTGTAAAAGTTAAATTAATCGGCGCATGCGGTCATTGCCCGATGTCGCAGTTGACTCTGCGAAACTATGTTGAACAGATTATTAAGCAGGAAGTACCGGAAATAAAAGAAGTTGTTGCCGCATAATTTTTTCTTAAAGTGCAAAAAGTAACGAATTTTTAGAACTAAATTCGGTAATTTTTCTTACTATTTCGGCATTTTGCACTTCCAATTGGGTACATAATAATTTTATGGGTATTAAGTCGGATAACTGGATTAAGCGGATGGCAATTGAACATAAAATGATTGTTCCTTTTGCTGACAACCAGGTACGGGATGGCGTAATTTCATACGGCGTTTCTTCCTATGGATATGATTTTCGGTTAGCGGATGAATTTAAAATATTTACTGCGGTTGATACTGGTTTAGCTTTCATAGACCCCAAAAATTTTAATTCTGATTATTTTACCGAGTTTAAAGGACGTATCTGTGTTATTCCCCCGAACTCGTTTGTCTTAGGTCGTTCAGTAGAATATTTTAAAATCCCGCGCAATATTCTAACTATTTGCGTGGGTAAATCAACCTACGCTCGAGCCGGAATCATCGTCAACGTAACTCCATTCGAACCGGAATGGGAAGGGTTCGTCACGTTATCCATATCCAATACCAGTCCATTACCTGCGAAAATTTATGCCCATGAAGGAATCGCGCAGGTTATCTTTTTTGAGAGTAATGAACTTTGTTCAATCTCATACGCGGATAAAAAAGGAAAATATCAATCGCAAAAAAAATTAACTCTTCCCAAAATCTAATTACGATTACAGAAGAGATTAAATCGTTAGAATCTGATTTTATAATCGTTGTAATTTTTTCCATGATTGGAATAACGCGACTATTTTGCGGAACCACTACTCCCGGAGATGCTCTTCGTTATGGTTATGATAGCGGAAGCATCCCAACGCATCCTCAACGTTTTTCTAAAGATAAAAAACCGATAGTTGTCTGGAATTGTACCCGCCGCTGTAATCTGCATTGTATCCATTGTTATTCTAACTCCGAAGATAAAGAATATGCGGGTGAATTAACTTCGCAAGAAGCGAAAAAATTGATTGATGATTTAGCAGAGTTTAAAATTCCAGTTATTTTATTTTCTGGCGGTGAACCGTTACTCCGCGAAGATATATTTGAATTGGCTAAATATGCGAGAACTCGAAACATTCGGCCGGTCTTATCTACCAACGGTACGTTGATAACTCGTGATATTGCAAAAAAGCTCCAACAATCGGAATTTGCTTATGTCGGCATCAGCCTTGATGGAATCGGATTGAACAACGATAAGTTTCGGGGAAAAGCCGGTGCGTTTAATGATGCAGTGCGTGGGTTTGAAAATTGTATTCAAGTTGGTCTGCGAGTCGGATTGCGATTAACGTTAACCAAACGGAATTATCAAGATTTATCCGATATCTTTACGTTTATTGAAGAAGAGAAAATTAATCGCGCCTGTTTTTATCATCTAGTCTACTGCGGTCGGGGAAGTGATATGGTTAGAGATGATTTAACCCATGAAGAAACTCGGACTGCAATTGATTTCATTATTAACCGAACTATAGATTTCCATAATCGAGGACTCGATAAGGATATTTTAACTGTTGATAATCATACTGATGGAGTATATTTATATTTGCGATTGACGAAAGAAAAACCAGAAAGAGCAAATGAGGTTATGAGACTTCTCAAGTTGAACGGGGGAAATAATTCCGGTGTTGGAATTGCGGATATTGATAATCTCGGTTATGTCCATCCTGACCAATTCTGGATACAACATACATTCGGTAATGTTCGAGAACGGAAATTTGGCGATATCTGGATGGATACGATGCATCCAATTCTAGCCGGTTTAAAGAATCGGAAACCATTACTAAAAGGCAGATGCGCCCAAATGAATTGTAAATGGATTGATATCTGTAACGGAAACCTTCGTGCTCGTGCAGAAGCGGTGTTTAACGACCCTTGGATGGAAGACCCCGCATGCTATTTAACCGATGAAGAAATCAGAACATAATCCAATGAAACGAAAATATCCGCTGCGTTTAGTATTCTGGGAAACGACGGTCGGGTGTAATCTTCGTTGTGTTCACTGCCGAGCGGAAGCGACTCCCGCTTCACCTCCAGAAGATTTGACTACGAAACAAGCATTAAAATTTATCGATGACCTTGTATCCTTCGCATCACCGATTCTAATTTTATCAGGCGGAGAACCTCTGTTTCGACGAGATATTTTTGAACTCGCAAACTATGCAACAGAAAAAGGGTTACGAGTTGCGCTGGCAACTAATGGAACTTTGGTAACCAAAGAAGTCGCTCATAGAATACTTCAATCCGGAATAAAAAGGGTCAGTATAAGTCTTGATGGTGCAACTGATAAAACGCATGATACATTTCGCGGGAGCCCAGGTTCTTTTGAATTAGCCATTACGGGATTAAAGAACTTAAAAGAACTTCAAATGAGTTTACAATTGAACGTTACAGTTACAAAACATAACGTTACTGAATTATCTAAATTAATGGAATTAGCACAAAAATTCGAAATTGACGCCGTGCATTTATTCATGCTAGTCCCTACCGGGTGTGGTTTGATAATAACTGCAGAACAGCAATTATTGCCAGAGGAATATGAGCAGATATTAAATTGGTTGTATGACCAATCAAAAGTTGTACCATTTGAATTAAGAGCAACTTGCGCACCGCATTATTATCGAATACTGCGACAACGGGCAAAAAAAGATAGAATTAATGTTACTAGGTATGATTTCGGATTCTCCGCGATGACTAGAGGTTGTCTTGCAGGAACTGGTGTCTGTTTTATATCGTATCGTGGTGATGTCTATCCATGTGGTTATCTGCCGGTTAAAGCTGGAAATATTAATGAACAAACAATACAAAATATCTGGGAACAATCAGATGTATTGCAAATATTACGCGATCCGACGAAATTACGTGGTAAATGTAGCATTTGTGAATATCAGACTATCTGTTATGGATGTCGCGCCCGAGCGTATGGTGAAACCGGAAATTATCTTAATGAAGAACCTTATTGCATTTACGAACCGAAATATGGCTCTCCGACCCTGCTTTAGCAGAAGATGGTTGAGCCTTAACTCGGTTACCCGCTTCATACTTTATTTACTATGCTCGAAACAAATAAAAAACAAAACTTCTATTTAGCGATTATTGCTTCCGGAATTGTTATTGGATTTCTCTATTATGCACAGTCGATTCTTATCCCATTAGTGATAGCAATTTTCGTAGCTTATCTTCTGTATCCATTAGCTGAATTCCTCGACCGGCTTAAAATTCCAACTTGGTTAAATATAATCATAATCGTGCTCCTAACGGTATTGATCATTTTAACGTTTGGCTATATTTTATATAAACAATCTGAACTTTTTGTTCGAGATTGGCCTATGTATCGTGAACGATTGACTGAACTAATAGAAACCGGTTGGTATCGACTTCAAACTGTATTTCAATCATCACAAACCACTGGAACTGAGTATAAACCGATGCCGCAACCGAAATTACCGAAATTCATCTCTGAAGAAGAATTGGTTAAACTTTTATCTAAAGTAGTTTTACCATTATCATCGCTGGTATCAACACTTATTCTGATTTTAATAATCGCTTATTTCATTGTCTATACTCGCCACTCGCTGCATAGTAAACTAGAAATGTTACTGGGAAAAGAGAAATCTGACCGGGCTATTCAAATGGCTAAAGACGTTAGTATTGCGGTGCAAAATTATATCCTCGGTCGGGCGATCATTATGGTGATTTTAATCTTACTTACCACCGTTGGGCTTTGGCTCATTGGGGTAAAATATGCGTTCTTATGGGGAATTGTTGTTGCCGTATTAAACTGGATTCCGCTGGTTGGCGTTATTATTGCAACACTGATGCCAACGCTGGTTGCATTAGTTCAATTTCCAACTATCTTACCTGCAATTTGGGTCGTTATTCTATATACAGTTATCCAGTTATTCGAAAATATGATATTAAGCCCGATCCTCCTCGGAGAAAAAGTTAACCTGAGTCCATTGGTTGTTCTCATCGCATTTATGTTTTGGAGTTGGTTATGGGGAGTTATGGGTGCGATTTTAGCTATTCCGATTACGGCAACTATGAAGGTTATTTGTGATCGAATAGATTCACTTAAACCGTTAGGAATCATCCTCGGTAGTGGAATACCACCCAAATCTAATTCTAAAGCAATCGCTGATGATTATAGCCAGAAATTAGAAAAATCTGAACGTTAACTGCTTATAGTTTCAGTTGACGAAGAACTCGACAATATCTTAGAATTTTTAATAAAAAACATACCTTACTCTTATATTTTTTATGTTAATCATTGGAATCGCCGGAGGAACCGGCTCAGGAAAAACAACCGTCGCTAAAGCTATTGTTCGCGAATTGAAAGATGAACGAATTACTATTATTCATCAGGATGCATATTATCGCGACCAAACACATTTACCATTAGAAGAGCGGATGAAAATAAATTATGATCATCCGGATGCTATTGATAAACCGCTGTTAATCCACCATTTGCGTACATTACTTGCGGGACAACCGATTGAAAAACCTATCTATGATTTTAAGACGCATACCCGGTCGCCGAAAACGGAACGAATTATCCCTGGTGATGTGATTATTATTGAGGGAATATTTGCGCTTGAAGATCCAGAATTACGCGAATTAATGAAAATAAAAATTTATGTTGAAACTGATGCGGATATCCGGTTTATTCGCCGATTACGTCGCGATATTAATGAACGTGGACGAACGGTTGAATCAGTCATCGAACAATACAAAAATGTGGTTCGGCCGATGCATTTACAATTTGTTGAACCATCAAAACGATATGCTGATATTATAATTCCGGAAGGCGGACATAATCGGGTAGCAATAGATTTAATTGCAACCAAAATCAGAGAATATCAGCAAAAAAGGAAAAAAGAGTAAAGAGTTTTCGAGATTTTGAGCCAAAAGGTAGTGTAACGCTCATGCATAATTGAAATTAACTATCGTTTTATTTTTTCTATTTTCTTAATCCTTAACTCTCTCAAATGGAAATTATCCTATGCTTCGAGATGCAATTTGCTTAAACGGCGAATGGCAGTTCCAGCCGGATCCCGGCACTTTACTCTATCCACCGGAACCAACCCGATGGTCTGACACAAAAATTCGCATCCCGTCTCCCTGGAATGTAAATGCTTTTTTCCCAGAAAAAGGTGGCGATTTCCGATGTTATCCGAGTTATCCAAAGGAATGGGAATTTGCTGCAGCTGGTTGGCATCGTTGCGAATTTGTTGTACCAAACCGTTGGAAAAACTCCCAGATTTTTCTGCAATTCAATGGAGTACATTATTATTGTGAAATATATCTTAATGGAACTCTTATTGGCAACCACGAAGATGGATTTATCCCATTCGAAATCGATATCACTAACCACATCAAATTCGAGCAAACGAATGAATTGATAGTAGGCGTTAAAAGTTTCGTTTTCTTTAATCGGCAATCTCCGATAGATGCAAAAACAAAATACCCTTATCCGACTGGGTCGTTTTGGGGAATGTTTGCTTCAGGAATTTGGCTTGATGTATTTATACATGCATATCCAAAAATTCGAATCGAAGATGTATATATCCAGACTTCGGTTAGAAAAAAACAGATTATTCTATCTACCACGATAATTAATTATACAAACGAACTACAAACCATTCAGCTTCGCCATAAAATAAAAAAATGGAGATCTTGGCAAACTACTTGTACGATTAAACCTTATGCAAAAAAAAATGTTGCGATCTCCTTGAACTGGGCGAATCCACAATTATGGCATCCGGAACATCCTTATTTATATTATCTAGATACGGAAATAAAATCCCATACAGATTCTACCGCAAAAACAACGTCTAGCTTGTCACATCCGTTGCTGGATAAGGTAACGACTCGATTTGGGTTCCGCGAATTCTGGATTGATAAATCGCGTTTTATCCTTAATGGTTCACCGATTAAACTTCGCGGTGATGCCTGGCACTATCTGGGCATCGCATACCAGAATCCGAATTATGCGCGGTTATGGTATCAGCTAGCGAAACAATCGAACATTAATCATATTCGACTCCACGCACAAATCTATCCCCAGTTTTATTTGGATTTAGCTGATGAGCTTGGTATTCTTATCACCGACGAGACCGCAATTTGGGCATCGCATTGCGCATTTCATTATAATCCCGATTTCTGGCGAAGAGCGAAAGACCATGTAACTGCATTAGTCAAACGCGATCGAAATCATCCATCAGTCGTTATTTGGAGTATAGAAAATGAAGCGCTCGCTGCATATACGTTTGTTCAAGATGACGCGGTAAAAAATGCTAACGATTTATCCGAACGATTCTATGAATTAGTCAAAGAAGTGAAAAAAATAGACGCAACTCGACCGATAAGCGCGGATGGCAGTTTTGATCTTTGTGGCAAAGCCGAAATATATAATATCCATTACCCGCCGCTGCCACGATTAAAAAATACAATTAAAAATAAACCGATTGCAGTCGGTGAGCTGGGCTCGATGTATTACTCTACACCAGATGAGGTGAGTTTATTACACGGCGAAAAAACGTATTTAAGCTTTAAAGAACGGCTAAAAGCTATTGCAAAAGAGCAGAAACGAATGATTTATTTCGTTCGCGAATGGGCTGAACTTGTTACTCCATTTAATATCGTTTGGTATAGTTTAGAACCATTACCTTTCTCTGGGGAAAAAATCAGTTATACCCAGCTGAATACCGCAGGACCAAAACCTGAACGTATCGGTCCTTATTGTGCTACGCTAAATCCAGGATATGATAAGCAGTTACCCAAATGGAAACCAAATGTGTTATATTTTACACTAAAAAAATTATTAACACCGATTCGGGTTTTTATCAAAGAACAGGAAAAAAGTTATTTTTCGGATTCTCCTGTTCGATTAAATTTAACTATCCATAACGATAGTTATGATACAAAAAATATTATTTTAAACTGGAAAATTCAAATAGAACCTGAGAAAAGAAATGTTGCTTATGGCCATAAATCGTTTAAGCTTCAACCAGCAACAAAACAGTATTATCAGATCAAATTTTCTACTCCGCATGTTACACAACGCACTGCGGTTACGTTAGAAATCCAAGTAAAAAGCAAATCACGTAAACGCACTTCGGATATTATTTTTCAGGATAAGTACCGCATTTTTTGTTTACCAAGATTATCACCGGCAATTGAACGGTTTAAGTCTTGTAGACAAACAATGAGGTATACCAGGACGATATACGATAATCTGATTCTCATTTCTCCTAGAACGAAATTATCTGATGACGAGATTTACCACTTAAAATCACTGGTTTATAATGGTTCTCGGGTCATTTGTCTGGATAATAATGAAGATTTCATCAATAAGTTAGGATACACAAGTTTTGAACCGGGTAAATATGACCGAGCTTTTATTCAACTACCCAGACATGCGATTTTAAATAATATCAGGCAGTCTGATATACAATTTTGGGGTAGTGATGAATGTATTGCGTATAGTCATTTCGCCAACTTTCCCAGAGGAAATTTTCGTCCTCTCATTAATCTTGGTAATGGGAAGCCAGTATTGATTGAGCTTTTTGCAGGGAAAGGGGCATATTATCTAACGACGCTATCTTTATCAAAAAATATTAGAAAAGAACCTGGAGCGGAGCTTATTTACCGTAATCTGGTGGAGTATGCTCGGCAACCGTTAAACCATCAGTTTACTGCAACAATTCTTCTCGGTGAAACGAGAAAAACCCTCAAATTATTTTTAGATTATTTAGGAGTCGAATATCATCATTATACAAAATTGACAAATCCTACAACCTCAACAATTATTATTGATGGAAGTCAAACATTTGATGTAAAACATATTAACTATATTCGGAATTTTATTCGTAATGGGGGAATAGTGATTATTTTTGGGCTTAATCCAAATACGCTAAAATCATTCTATCCTATATTCCCTTTCCCAATTCAGGTAATACAACATGATATTGAACATTTGGTTAAAACTAAACCAGACCAGTTGCTCTCTGGAATACATAGCGCCGACCTTTATTGGATTGAACGTAACCATAAAAATCCGATAATTCAGTATGGCATAGAAACAAACCAGAATAAAAAATGCGATATTTTGCTTGGCGCTCCGCAACTTGATTGGCGAAAATGGAACTGGGAAGCTGAACCGATAAAAACCGCTGCTATTCACAAATCAGAATTAACCAAACCTAAACCAGCAAATGGATTAGTCCGATTCCGAATTGGGAAAGGACAGATTATTATCAATCAGCTTTGTTTCGAACAAACTAACTTGATAAAATCCGGCAAGGTTATGAGTTTACTATTTACCAATCTTGGCGTTCGTCTAAATCCGGAAAAAGCTAATCAATTTGCTAGTAATCTACAAATGAAATCTAAAGATGATGATAATCGTTGCATTCTATTACTCAATCCATCCGGATGATAATAACGATATATTTTGATTTTACTAATTCCATCTATTTTGGTAAAATATTTACAATTTTATTCTTATTGAAAAAGGAGTTTAACTCATGGTAGATTTACAGGCGATTGCGGATAATTTATTGCAGGGGAAGGCGAGAGAGGTGAAGGGGTTAGTTGAGGCGGC
>JAOAEQ010000021.1 GCA_026416715.1 bacterium | reverse complement strand
ACATTATTTGATTGCGGTAATTTGATTCCCAGCCATAAATGGCTGGGCTAGAATCAATCATCCCTAACGGGATTACCAAGAAGCAATTTTATTCACCGCAGAAAGCGCCGAGGTCGCCGAGGTGCTTCTTGGTTATACTGATTAATCCGCTCTAATTTTACTCGCAGGATATGACCCAAGTATTTTTAAATATACACATTGGTCACTAACTTCTTTTAACGCTTTAACTACGTTATCGTCATCCTTATATCCATTAAAATCGACAAAGAATATATATTCCCAAGCGCGACGTCGCGATGGACGGGATTCGATTTTCGTTAAGTTAATGTTATATTTTTGGAATGGTTTTAATGCATCGTATAACGCGCCAACTCTATCTTTCAACGAAAACATAATTGACGTTTTATCATTCCCACTCTTTTCACTCACGGTTCGGCCTATAACTAAAAACCGAGTAACATTACCCGGAATATCTTCTATTCCATACGCCAGAATTTTTACCCCATATAATGAAGCCGCTAATTCACTCGAAATCGCTGCTGCAGTTTTATCTTTTTTCGCTAATTGTACTCCTCGCGTTGTACTCGATACCGGAATAAGTTCTGCAGTCGGTAAATTGTTCTGTAACCATTGCCGACACTGGGCTAACGCAGTATCGCGAGAATATACCTTTTTGATGCATTTCAATTCGCCGTTCGACAGAAGATGATGGCGTATTTCCATCGTGATTTCAGAACAAATTTGCAGTTCCGCCGCTGAACTTAATGACATAAACATATCTAACGTATGGTTTATCACCCCTTCAGTAGAATTTTCGATCGGAACGACGCCATAATCCGCCCATTTTTTTGCTACTTCAATAAATACATCGGCGATACTTGGCAAAGGAACATATTCCATCTGGGAACCGAATCGCGATAACGCTGCCATATGCGTAAACGATGCTTCCGGACCGAGGTAAGCTACTTTGAGTTTTTTCTCTAACGCGATACTCGCCGACATTATCTCGCGAAAAATAGATTGTATCGCTTGGTTGGACATCGGACCCTGATTCTCTTTAAACAATCGCGCGTAAATCTGGTGTTCCCGGTGGGGCGCGTAAAATGATTTCACTTTATTCTGTTTTTTTAATTTCGCTATTTCCAGCACAATTTCAAACCGCTGGTTTAATAAGCGCAAGAGCTGCGAATCAATTTGATTGATTCGTTCACGGAATTTGGCTAATTCAATGGTATAATCTGATTTAGCTGATTTTTTCATACGCTTAGTTTTAGGTTCCTCTGATTAGATAGATCACGGTAAATAGTGTACAATATCTACTGTTTTTTGTCTACTTGAAATTTTGATTCGAATAGAAATCGGCTCGTCAAGATTCATCCCATCCTCTTTACATGGAACAAGGAAACTCGCACTGAACCAGAATCTGGAAAGTATCGCAGCGGGAATCGAATACAAAGGGATCCATTCCGTTCTGCGACCATCGTTGTCCGCAATGCTTGATTCTACCGAGAAGCAACCAGTTCTGCAATATCGTTAACAATATCAAACGCTGCGTTCGGTTTCGCTAACAATTTTGCGTTTTGTTGTAATTCTTTTCGCCGAGTAGTATTATTGAGCAGGTCGAGCAGCAGGTGCGGGATATCCGAAATATTTTTGACAGCGATTCCCGCATGATGCTGAACGATATACGCAGTGTTTTTCTCTTCCTGACCGGGGATCGGATCAACAATGAGCATCGGTAATCCTTTCGCTAAAATTTCACTGATGGATAATCCACCCGCTTTCGTAACCACCAAATCTACTGCATCGAGTAACATATGCATTTCGTTCGTATATCCGATAATTTTCATCGGAACGTTACCTGATAATGCTCCATGCATCAGCTGGTTACGTAACCGTTCATTTTTTCCCGCAACAATAACCCATTGGATCGGTTGCGGAAACGACGTTGCGCGAATGCGCGTAACCAGTTTCGATACATTCCCGATACCGAATCCGCCGCTTAAAACTAGAATACTCGGTATATTCGGTTCTAATCCGAAATGGATTCGCGCAGTCCGTGGTTCTATCTTCTGCTGAAACTGTGGATGAATCGGGATACCGGTAACCATAATTTTTTCCGCCGGAATATTTTGCTGAATCAATTCCTGTTTGACAACCTCTGCGCCAACATACAATCGGTCAATATACGGATTAACCCAGAACGAATGCGCGGTATAATCGGTTATGCAAGTGACTTGCAGGAGGTTCGCTCGTTTCCGTTTTTTTACCATAGCGATAATTTCCGGCGCAAGAAAATGGGTGTTAACCACAATATCTGGGGTATATTCATTCAGTAAGCGGATAAACTTTCCTGCATTCAAATAATCAGCAGTAATCCGAATGCTTGAAGGCAACGAAGTAAACGAAATGGTAGCAGTTTGGCGATACAGCTTGCCTAAAAGGATAGGGAAGTGTTTCACCAACATCAAATACCCGCCAGCGTAAATCCGCCGATATATCGGATTGAGATAATCAAGCGTATCAATATGCTTGATGCAACACTCCGGATAACGCTGTCGGAATGCGACCGCAATCGCTTCAGCTGCCCGTAGATGTCCTGAACCGATACTAACCGAGGTAAGGAGAATTTTCATAGGTGCGCGTGTATCGAAAAATACTTTGCCATATATTATATGTTGCATTAGTTATAACCAGCTATTTGCTTCGACCACAAACGGAATAGTTTAGACTAGACAAAATGTATCATTGAATGGTATTTTTGATAGGTTGAATGTATCGAATAGCACTACTAGCAAAAGGGGAAACATATGGTTACCGCTATTGTTCTATTAAATATTCAACGGGATTCCATCAATACGGTCGCTGAGAAACTCGCTGAAATGTCAGGGATAACCGAAGTATATTCCGTAGCTGGAGAATATGATTTAGTCGCAATCATTCGGGTTAAAGATAATGAGAGTTTAGCCGAGCTGGTTACCAATAAAATGCTGAAAGTTGACGGAATACTGAAATCGGAAACATTGATTGCATTTCGGGTGTATTCAAAACATGATTTAGAACGTATGTTCACGATCGGAATGTAATCGGTAAATCTTGAGCGATAGAGTATCCGTTTTGGTTTTGTTATGATACGAAGTATGACTGGATATGGTCGTGCGAATGGCCATATCAATAATTGTGAAATTCAGGTTGACCTGAAATCGGTTAACCATAAAGGGCTAGAAATATCGGTTCACGCACCAAAAGAACTTGCTGAACTTGAAGCGACGATCTATTCCTATCTGGCGAAACAAATTCAACGTGGTAGGCTTGATATGTATATCACCGTAACCTCACCACCCGCTGCGAGTCAGCCGAACGTTATGGTTGATACCGAGCTCGCGCGATACTATCTCAATTCATTACAGCAGCTTGCTCGAGACCTGCAAATTGCTGATGAAATTAAACTAGCGGAACTCGTTTCGTTACCAGGCGTAATTCGGCTCGAGACTCGGAACCAAGTATCTATTGACTCGGATACAATCTCTTGGGAAAATCTTGAACCGATCATTGCGGTAGCGGTAGCGGAATTAACTGCGGTTCGCGAGCGCGAAGGAGATTCGCTCGCAGAAGATATTTATAGCCGATTAACCCAAATCGAGTTTGATGTGGAAAAGATTAAGAAACTTGTTCCGGAAGTAGTGAATACCTATCAGCAGCGGTTACGTGCGAGATTAGCTACGCTCATCGAAAATCAGGAAATCGACCCGATTCGAATAGCGCAAGAGATTGCATTGTTAGCTGAACGGTCGGATATCACGGAGGAATTGGTGCGGATCGAAAGTCATCTCGACCAGTTTCGAAATACGATGGAATCAGATGGCGCTATCGGTCGGCGGTTAGATTTCATTCTGCAAGAGTTATTCCGTGAAGTTTCGACTGCCGGCGCAAAAGCGAATCATAGTGGTATCGCTGAACTGATTGTTGATATTAAAACCGAACTCGATAAAGTTAAACAGCAAATTCAAAATATTGAATAACAGGGAACGTGATTAACGGTTATGCAGTGTTCATCCAAATTATTGGAATAAAAGGGAACGTAGATTAACCTATGAAAAAAGGTAAAGGATTAATTGTGGTTATTTCAGCGCCTTCTGGAACTGGGAAAACTACAATATGTAAAAAATTGGTTGAAGTACTTCCGAAAACGGTATTATCAGTTTCCGTTACTACCCGTAAAAAACGGCCGGGTGAAAAAGATGGACGCGATTATTTTTTCGTTTCTGAAACTGAATTTAACCATAAAATGAAACGAAATGAATTGATTGAATGGTCGAACGTATACGGCGCTTATTATGGAATTCCGAAACAATTCCTTGAAAAGCATCTCCGTTTAGGGTATAGTGTTATTGTATCAATCGATGTTCAAGGCCAAAAGAAAATTAAAGCGAAGTTTCCGAATAACACCGTTTCGATTTTTCTGCTACCGCCGTCGTGGAAAGCACTAGAAGAACGGTTACGGCGACGAAAAAGCGATACCGAAGATTCAATTCGAATCCGATTGCATAAAGCTAAAGAAGAAGCGAAACAAATGCAGTTTTATGATTATGTTGTGGTGAATGACGACATCGACCATGCGGTAGAAAAAGTTAAAAAACTCATTCTCGCTGAACGGTTAGCGAAATAGTAATACCACATTTGAATATCGAATATCGGTATAAGCGGATATCTGTTGTAGCAGATTTCGATATTGGGATTTGATGGGTAAAGGTATATGAAGTGGAAAGATAAATTTATTGCGTTAGGCGTTACCGGAAGTATTGCAGCGTATAAAGCCGGTGAACTTATCCGTCGGATGCGCGAGCATGGAGCGATAGTGCAGGTGATTATGACTAAATCTGGAACGAAGTTTATTACTCCGACCACGCTCGAACAATTGAGTAATAATCGCGTGCTCGTTGATATGTTCGATACACAATTCAACTGGCAGATTGACCATATTGCAGTAGCAGATAAAGCGGATGCGGTTCTGGTTGCGCCAGCGACCGCAAATATTATCGGGAAATATGCTCAGGGAATTGCGGATGATTTGTTATCTACGACGTTACTGGCTACGAAAGCGCCGGTTATCATTGCGCCAGCGATGAATGAAAATATGCTATTGCATCCGGCGGTGCAAGAGAATATCCGGACACTACAATCGCGTGGAGTCATATTCATTGAGCCGGAAGAAGGAATGCTAGCCTGCGGGAAAATGGGGAAAGGCAGATTAGCGGAGATTCCGGTTATTTTAGATGTTCTTGGCGAGATTCTCCAGACGAAAAAAGATTTGGCGGGGAAAACCGTTCTGGTCACGGCGGGACCTACCGTTGAACCGATTGACCCAGTTCGGTTTATTTCGAATCCGTCGTCCGGAAAAATGGGGTTTGCGCTGGCGCGAGTCGCGAAATCGCGTGGCGCAACGGTTATCCTCATCAGTGGTCCGACGCAACTACGGGTTCCGTTCGGGGTAACCTATATTCAAGTTAAAACCGCACAGGAAATGTTGAATGCAGTTAACCAATATTATCCGCAATCGCAGATTGTAGTTATGGCAGCTGCCGTAGCTGATTTCCGGCCGAAAAAGATGAGCAAACGGAAAGTTAAAAAAGAAATCGCAGAGTTATCTATCCCGCTAGAACGCACGCCGGATATCCTAGCGGAATTAGGGAAACGAAAAGGGAATAAAATTTTAATCGGGTTTGCTGCAGAATCGGACGATATCATATCCAATGCGCAAGAAAAACTGAAGAAGAAAAATCTCGATTTCATTGTTGCCAATGATATTAGCCAACCGGGAATTGGGTTCGGCAGCGATACCAATGCCGTGATACTCATTTCACGAAAAGGAGATGTCGAAGAGATTCCTCAAATGACGAAAGAGGAAATCGCAGAAAGAATACTGGATAAAATTGCTACGATAACATAATGGAGCCATTATCGGGTAGCAAGATATAGAGCAACGCTATGAAATTCATAGCATGAATCTCTATCATTC
Source organism: bacterium (assembly GCA_026416715.1). Lineage (NCBI taxonomy): Bacteria > bacterium. Next base: position 63,428 of record JAOAEQ010000021.1, on the reverse strand, counting down.
GATATATCTTGGTGCCGTGGTGAGATAAAACCTATGCAATTGACTGAATTTGATTTACTCCTTGCTGAAATGTTAAGCAAAGAAGCTTCCGATTTGCATCTCAAGGTTGGCGCATCGCCAATGTTTCGAATTCACGGTGCTTTAACCCCTACTCCCTACGCAAAGTTAACGGATAAGGATACGAAAGATTTAAGCGATGCTTTACTGACGACCGAACGATTACGCCGTATCCGAGACGAACGGGGTGATGTCGATTTCGCTTATGTATCTCCCGGATTAGGGAGATTCCGGATAAATATTTTTCGGCAACGAAGTTGTTATGATATTGCGGTTCGCGCGATTAAACTTCGGATACCGAGTTTTGCCGAGTTGAATCTCGAACCAATTGTCGAAAAATTAGCGAACGAAGAGCGAGGGTTAATTCTCGTTACCGGAACCGCTGGCTGCGGCAAATCCACTACGTTAGCGGCAATGATTGATAGTATTAACTCGAATCGGATTTGTAACATTATCACAGTTGAAGACCCGATTGAATTTTTACATCAGAATAAAAAGAGTGTTATTAGCCAGCGTGAAGTCGGTACCGATGCAGAGTCATTCAGTCGTGCATTAGAACATGTTTTGCGACAGGATCCGGATGTGATTATGATTGGCGAAATCCGGGACATAGAAACCATGCAGGTTACCATGGCAATCGCAGAAACCGGACATTTAATTATGGCAACCTTACATACGTATGATGCCCCACAAACCGTGGGTCGAATTCTCGATTTCTATCCAGTTCAAATGCAGCCGCAAATTCGTAAACAATTATCGCAGATTCTGCAAGGGGTTATCTGTCAACGGTTACTGCCGACTGCAGATGGGAAAGGACGTGTTCCCGCGTTAGAAATAATGACGAATACGCCAATAATCCGCAAGCTGATTGCTGAAGGGAAAATAGCAGAAATGCATCAGGTTATTCAGGATGGCGAAAATGGAATGCAAACATTTAATCAATCGCTGGTTAAATTATACCAGGCGAAAAAGATTGACCTTGAAACCGGATTGCTCTATTCCGACGACCCTGCTGGATTACGCCGAAATATCGCTGGTGGATATGCCGACGCTGACCGTCGTGGTATCATCTTCTAGCCCGCAAATGAAACGAACGTGCGCAAAGTTTTAATCCACCTTGCTTATCTACTATTGCTATGTCTGACGAATTAACTGCACTGATTACATCATTAGAAACACATCTTCGAATCGCTAAAAAACTCGGAGTAGAATCCTTTACTCAATTTGCAGAATTTGATGGGCAAACCCTAGTGAAATCCGAAGATAGAGCCGAGGTTACTTTGCCGACAATGCGAACCTTAGCTGATATTGCTGCTGACATTGCGCGATGTACCAAATGTCCGCTATATAAGACCAGAAAGAATACCGTTCCCGGAGAAGGTAATCCACGGGCGAAACTGGTTTTTGTCGGGGAAGCACCAGGTGAAGACGAAGATGTGCAAGGGAGACCGTTTGTCGGTCGGGCGGGACAATTATTAACCCAGATGATTGAAGCTGAAAAATCACTGAATGTCAAGCGAACGGAAGTTTTCATTTGTAATGTTCTCAAATGCCGACCGCCAGGGAATCGGAATCCATTACCGGAAGAGATTGCATGTTGTGAACCCTATCTGAAAGCGCAATTAGCAATTATCCAACCGAAACTGATTTGCGCACTCGGAACGTTTGCTGCACAGACATTACTCCGGACGGAATCGAAAATCAGCCAACTTCGTGGAAAATTTTATACCTACGAAGGGATCCCGGTTCTCCCTACGTTCCATCCGTCATATTTACTGCGGAATCCGAGCTCGAAATATGATGCCTGGCAGGATATGCTTCTGCTTCGCGCAGAATATGAACGGGTGAATAAATAAATAAATAGTTCATTGGACTGAATCATCAGCGCCGTTGGGTTTCAACCCAGAATAACCAAGAACAATCTCGGCGTTCTCGGCGGTCTCGGCGGTGAATATATTCTTTTTGCATTCAGCCGTCCCGAGCGGGACTAACGCATTTGTTCATGACCTAAGTCCCAGCATTTCATGCTGGGCTAAATCCAATCGCCCTTATCAGGGCTAACAACCGGCAACAAAACTTTTTTCACCGCAGAGAACGCAGAGCTCGCTGAGAAAAAAAATTTGGTTTAGTTTATATACCCAAGAAGACCCTCGGCGTTCTCTGCGGTGAAAAAAATTGCTTCTTGTTAATCCCGAAGGGATGATTGATATTAGCCCAGCCATTTATGGCTGGGTCGCCATACGGGATCGTTTCGTGAGTCCCGTTAGGGACTTAGCCCCCTTCTGCATATCCCCGAGTGGTAACGTTCTACAGGCTGACAGCCTGCGCTACCGCAGACGGGTTCTGGGCTGAAGCCCGACACCCCGACACACCGTACCACCATCTCTCCCCAACCTAAAGGTCGGGGCTAGTCATTCGGGACTAACGATTTGGTCACAACCGCAGAATATGAACGGGTGAATAAATAGTAGATTGATTTGACTTACCGTATACTAAACTTCTACTCTAATACTTTAAGTTCGTTCGATTCGATGCCGATATTGGACTGAAACTTCCGTAAAATTCATTACCGAATCAACCAAACGCGTATTGCTTAGTGCAAAATTTAGATTGATTATTCTTTTTCTAAATAGTATCCTTGCATCCATCCTTCAGTTTTGCCGTCAGGAAGTTGGATACGATACCAATCTCCGCGTTTTTCAAGTCCGCGAACATGGGTTCCTTCCGCCACCTTCATCAATTCTCCGGATTGGATTGAATAGCTTTTATATACCGTAACTAAAACTTTCTTCCGTGAGCTGATGGTTCCTTTCGGCGGGATAACGATATAGAAGACATGCTGCAAAATTTCCGGTTGTGCCGGTTTGGCCATTTTCACTCGTGAGGAATAGGGTTTTTTTGTTCCGGAATATTGGGTTATGCATCCGGCTATAAGTGTTAAGGTAATGAGTGAAATCAACCACTTGCTCATTTTTACCATAGCTATTGTTGTCGTATCAAAAATGATACATCAAATATCCTTGCCATAAAAATGAGCAAATCTAATGCCAAAAAGATAAAACTACCGATAATAATAAGGTAGTTTCTCGCAAAGAATTTTATGAATAAATCGATTGAAATAATTGCTAAAAACCCTTATAATGTATTGGCTAAGATAAATTAGTTATCTTAAATCTTAATATGTAACTACACGGAGGTAATTATGTCAGCAATCGTTGAAGTTAAAGGTAGAGAAATTTTAGATTCCCGAGGGAATCCTACGGTTGAAGTTGATGTATGGCTCGAGTCAGGTGCATTCGGCAGAGCGGCGGTACCGTCCGGAGCGTCAACCGGCGAATTTGAAGCAGTCGAACTGCGCGATGGAGATAAGCATCGGTATATGGGAAAAGGCGTTACGAAAGCAGTTGCGAATATTAACGAAATTATTGCCCCAGAAATTAAAGGGAAAGAATCTACCCGTCAGGTAGAACTGGATAAATTCTTAATATCGCTTGACGGAACGGAAAATAAAGGGCGGCTCGGTGCGAATGCGATTCTCGGAGTATCATTAGCGGTTGCGAAAGCGGCAGCGATTGAAGCTGGTCTTCCGTTGTATCAATACATTGGTGGTACGAATGCGAAAGAGTTGCCGGTTCCGATGATGAATATTCTCAATGGCGGGAAACATGCGGATAATAATGTAGATTTGCAGGAGTTCATGATTATGCCGGTTGGCGCCGAAAATTTCAAACAAGCGCTGCAAATCGGTGCGGAAGTGTTCCATGCCTTGAAGAAAGTGTTGCACGATCGGAAGTTAAGCACGTCGGTCGGCGATGAAGGCGGGTTTGCGCCCGACCTGAAATCGAACGAAGAAGCTCTGCAAGTGATTATGGAAGCGATTCAAAAAGCGAATTATGTTCCTGGCGAAGATGTCATCTTAGCATTAGATCCGGCAGCGAGTTCGTTCTATGAAGATGGGAAGTATGTTCTGAAAGCAGAAGCGAAACCGGAAAAAACCGCTGCTGAAATGGTAGAATTTTATGCATCTCTCGTTGAAAAATATCCCATCATTTCGATAGAAGATGGATTAGCGGAAGATGATTGGGACGGCTGGAAATTGCTTACCGAACAACTCGGGGATAAAGTGCAGATTGTCGGCGATGATATCTTCGTAACCAATACCAACCGCTTGCTGAAAGGGATTGAATTAGGAGTAGCGAACTCGATTCTAATTAAATTAAATCAAATCGGAACCTTGACCGAAACGCTCGATGCAATCGAAATGGCAAAACGTGCCGGATATACCACCATCATCTCTCATCGGTCAGGAGAAACCGAAGATAGTACGATAGCGGATGTGGTGGTCGGGGTTAACGCCGGACAGATTAAAACCGGGTCGGTCTGTCGAACGGATAGAATCTGTAAATATAACCAGCTGTTACGGATAGAAGAAGAACTCGGATCCGCTGCGATGTTTCGTGGTCAGGCCGTGTTCTATAATTTATAACACACTATAGATTACACAGATTAACAGAATAGATTACACAGATTCACCCTTCATAATATAACGAGAAATAATCTGTGTAATCTATTTCTTGATTATCGGTGTAATCTTTATGCGTATCGTAAAAACAATACCTTTTACTTTGATACCAGGGAGTTCTCGGCTATTCCTCGATTACCTCGCGCAATCGAACGAACTCGCTGCTTTCTATACCGCTTATCCTACCGAAATCGCCTATCCTACGGTATTAGCAAAAATTCAAGCTACACAATATCCACGTAACGAATTGGTTGAAATTCTCATTGAACAAAATCAATCGTTCGGAGCGCCAGAACTAACGGTACAAAATATTAAGCAATTAGAAAATCATACCACCGTAGCTATAGTTACTGGCCAGCAGGTAGGACTATTTGGTGGACCACTCTATACCGTTTATAAAATCTTAACCGCAATCCGTCTAGCGCAATCGCTTAAAGAACAATATTCAATTCCTACGGTACCGATGTTTTGGCTCGCTGCGGATGACCATGATTTCAGTGAAATCAACCATATAACCATTTTAGATAAATTCAACCATGTGGTTACGCTCGAGTATACCTCGCAAAATCCGACATCGACTCAATCCGCAGGGTATATGGTTTTTGACCAGCAGATCAATGAAGTGATAGCGCAACTCGAATCGAGTTTATTTGACACCGAATTTAAATCAGCAGTTTTTACCCGATTGCGAGACTGTTATCAGCCGGGGAAAAATTTCGCTACTGCATTCGGTCAATGGATGACAAGGTTGTTTGGTAACTATGGATTGGTATTCGTTAACCCGACCGATGCGCGCATTCGGAGATTAGCAAGTCCCCTGTATAAAAAAGAAATCGCTGAACAAGCGAACGTCAAGCAAGCGATTCGGGTAACAACAAATGCATTGCTCGAAAAAGGCTACCATAGGCAAGTAGCGGTGCAAGAAGATAAAACAAATTTGTTTATCGATTATAGCGGAACACGACATCCGATTCGGATCGAAGGTGAGCGCTATGTATTTCCTGGAACGAATATGAAATATACCGCAGCAGAGTTGATTGACTTGATTGACCAGTGTCCGGAACGATTTAGTCCGAATGTTCTATTACGACCGATTATTGAAGATGCGCTTATCCCGACTCTAGCATATATCGCTGGGCCGAACGAGCTTGCCTATTATGCGCAATGCAAAGGACTCTATGAAGTATTCGGAATCCAGATGCCGATAGTCGTTCCGCGAGTAAGCATAACGATGGTAGAAAAAAAGATTGCTGACGTTCTCGATAAATATCATATCGAACTTGGGTTGATATTCGAGAACGCTGAGAAAACCATCAGTGATACGCTCAACCAATCGTTACCGCAAGCGATTGATTTTGAATTGAACCGGTTAAAAGAACAAATTGAACGACAGTTCCAACAATTGAATGAAACGGTTACTCAATGGGAACCGAGTATGAAAGAGGCAATTATGAATTCACGAAATTCCGTCTTACATCAGGTGAGGAATTTGGAACAAAAAATCGGATTAGCCCATAGGAAAAAAAGTGAAACCGTTCGGGAACAGTTGAAGAAACTGGTTAATCATATCCTACCAAACCGAGATTTGCAGGAGAGAACGTTCAATATTATTCCTTATCTTATTAAATACAATGTTGAATTCATTGACCGCCTTTATTCAACGATTGATAAGACGAATAACGAACATCAAATTCTCGATTTGCGTTGATGTTCTTGACGTAACCAAGTTTGGTTTCTCGAAGCGCGTGCACTAAAAGAATATCTAACTCAATTTAACCATAACCTTTATTTAACTTCGTTCTATGATGAATATCGGGATTGCATGTTATCCAACGTATGGAGGGAGCGGTGTTATTGCAACGGAATTAGGGATTGCGTTAGCGAAAACAGGACATTCGATTCATTTTATCAGTTATGCGCAACCGTTCCGATTACAACAATATCAGGAAAACGTCTTCTTTCATCCGGTTGAAATGGTTCATTATCCGCTGTTTAAATATCCGCCGTATGATTTAGCGTTATCCGTTAAAATGGCTGATGTCGCTGAACAAGCGCGCTTGGATATTTTGCATGTGCATTACGCAATCCCACACGCTGCCTGCGCTTGTTTAGCAAGAGCAATGAAGAGCAGTAAATTCCCGAAAGTTATCACCACGTTGCACGGAACGGATATAACGCTTGTCGGGGTTGACCCGTCATACTATCAAATCACGAAATATAGTATTGAACAAAGTGACGGGGTTACTGCCGTATCCAATTATTTAAAACAAAAAACGATCGATGAATTTAACATCAAAAACCACATTGAAGTTATTCCGAATTTCGTTGATATCAGCCGATTCAAACCAATTGAAAACCAAAAGCTTCGATTCCAATTTGCGCCAAATAACGAAAAAATATTAATCCATATTTCCAATTTTCGGCCAGTCAAGCGAGTAGAAGATGTCGTGCGGATTTTTTCTATCGTCAAACAAGAGATTCCGGTAAAACTTATTCTCGTTGGTGAAGATTGTGAGAGTGTTCCGATGCGCAGAATTCGGGAATTAGGTCAGGAACTCGGAGTAGACGAACATATCATCTGTTTAGGACAGCAGGGAAATATCGAACATTTATTGCCGATAGCAGATTTGTTTATTTTACCGAGTGAACAGGAAAGTTTCGGTCTAGCTGCGTTAGAAGCAATGAGTTGTGGTCTTCCGGTTATTGCGACTAATATAGGCGGGATTCCGGAAGTAGTTCAATCCGGGGAAACCGGTTACTTAAGCCAAGTTGGAGATATACAGGCTATGGCAAACCATGCACTTACCTTATTGCAAGATGAAACATTGTTAACCCAGTTTAAGAAAAACGCTCGTACCCGAGCTATTTCTTACTTTAATGCAAGTGATATCATTCCACAGTATGAGAATTACTATCGGGAAATTCTCATGAAATAATGAACGTTGGATGATGATATGAAACGAATTTATTCTGCTCCCGGACGAGCTGGGATAATTGGTAATCCCAGTGATATGTATGGTGGAGCGGTAATCTCGTGTTCTACGCGAGAACGCGCGTTTGCTTCAGTTGCATCTGCTGATGGATTAATCCTAACGACTAATGGAAAAACCATATATATCAGAACCGATGCGGATTTAGAGTTCGCTAACGATGAATTTGATATTGCAAAAGCCATTCTGGTTGCGCAGAATTGGACGACCCTAAAATGTCGGATTGAATATTGGACTGAGATTCCAATGCGAGCAGGACTAGCGGGTTCGACGGCGTTAATGGCAAGTATCTATTCCGCAGTATTAGCTTTTCTCGGACTCCAAGAAGACCGATTCCTGATTGCAGAAAAAATTCGACAGATAGAGTATGCAGTACTCAATATTATGTGCGGATATCAGGATGCATATATGACCGTATTTGGTGGTTTAAATTATATAGAATTTCGTGGGAAAGAATATTATCGTGGCATCGGGAACGAACCGTTTGCAAATATCCAACCGTTAAATGTCCCATTCAACTTACCTTTTATTTTAGCGCATACTGGCGTTCAACGAATTTCTGGTACAGTTCACAAACCGATTCGCGAACGATGGTTAGAAGGAGATAAAGAAGTGGTTGATGGATATAACCGAATTGCAGAATTAGCGCGATTAGCGAAAGAACCACTATTAAATCAGGATTGGATTACCGTAGGTAAACTCATGAATGAAAATCATCAAATTCAACGAACCCTCGGTGGTTCTGGAGAACAAAATGAACGGGTAATAACATTAGCGTTAGAGAACGGAGCCTATGGTGCTAAGTTAGCTGGTGCTGGCAAAGGTGGAACGATTATTGCTTTACATCCGCAACCAGAAAATTTGATTCCAGTTTTTCAGTCTATCGGGATAAAAACTATATTGAGGCCTTCAATTGAACCAGGGGTTCGTTTGGAATCTGCTCGTAAGGAATAGACCGTGGAATTTTCGTGGAGTTGCTACGAACGAGATATCATCTCGTTCGTAGTCACTCCAGGGTTACTTCAGGGTTGAAATCATATTAACATTGAATCGAACTTGGATAAGAATAGTTTAATTCGTTTGACAGAATTATGATACTTTGGTACAATGTATGGTTTATAAGAGGAACAAAAGGGCAACATTTTCAAATGTTTTGAAATAAAGGAGAAGAGGTTATATGAGTATGAGTAAAAGTTATCTATTTACGTCAGAATCAGTTACTGAAGGCCATCCGGATAAAATCTGTGATCAGGTTTCGGATGCAATTTTAGATGAAATTTATAAGAAAGACCCGAATGGTCGAGTTGCCTGTGAAACGATGGTAACCACCGGATTGGTTATCGTTGCTGGTGAAATAACCACGAGTTGTTATGTAGATATTCCGAAACTCGTGCGTGGAACTGTTCGCGCAATCGGATATACCGATGCAACCTATGGATTTGATTATGAGACCTGCGGAGTGATAACGGCGATTCAAGAACAATCACCGGATATCGCTCGAGGTGTCGTATATGAAGTCAAAGGAGCAGGAGATCAAGGGATGATGTTCGGGTATGCCTGCAGAGAAACTCCGGAATTAATGCCGATGCCGATAATGCTTGCGCATAAACTGTGTAAACGGTTAGCGGAAGTCCGGAAAGATGGAACCTTACCCTATCTTCGCCCGGATGGGAAATCGCAGGTAACCGTTGAATATGTTGATAAGAAACCGATTCGCGTACATACCGTAGTCATTGCAGCGCAACATGGAGAAGTTCGACAGGAAGAATTACGAGAAGAGATAATTGAAGAGGTAATAAAGAAAGTTATTCCTGAAGAATTGTTGGATAAAAAGACCATCTATCATATTAATGCAACTGGCAAGTTCGAAGTTGGCGGACCCCATGCGGATACCGGGGTTACCGGCCGGAAAATTATCGTTGATACCTATGGCGGTGTTGCTCCACATGGCGGCGGCTGTTTCTCCGGTAAAGACCCGACGAAAGTTGACCGGAGTGGTGCATACATTGCGCGATATGCAGCGAAAAATATTGTTGCGGCTGGATTAGCTGATGAATGTATTATCCAACTCGCATATTGTATTGGAGTGCCGGAACCCGTTTCCATTAGTGTTGATACAAAAGGGACTGGCAAGGTTTCAAATGAGAAACTTGTAAAACTGCTTCGGGATAATTTTGATTTCACTCCTGCCGGAATTATTGAACATCTCAAACTGCGTCGTCCGATATATAAGAAAACCGCTGTGTATGGTCATTTCGGACGAACAGAACCGGAGTTCACTTGGGAAGCAACGGATAAAGTTAAAGAATTAAAGAAAGCATTGTAACCAGATACCGCAGGGCGCGTTATTTTTGCAGAAATAAAATAATTATCGGAAAAATGTGGTAGTCCCGAATGACTCGCCCCGACCTTCAGGTTGGGGAGAGATGGTAGACCGGTTTATCGGGCTTCAGCCCAGAACCCGTCATTGGTTTCATTCTGGGTTAAAACCCAGCGGCGCTGCAGACCATTCAGACGTCCCTGACAGGACTAGCGGATATTATGGTGCATAGCGAACCAGCTATACCTATACATAGCTGGGCTAGAATCAATCATCCCTAACGGGATTAACAAGAAGCAATTTCGATGCCGCAGAGAGCGCGGAGACCGCCGAGATTCTTTTTAGGTATACTCTAAACCAATTTTTTTCTCTGCGAACTCAGCGTTCTCTGCGGTAATTATTTAACATTATCATTTTCGGAGAATACAAGATATGAATTATGACATTGCGAATATAAACCTAGCGGAAAAAGGAAAACTGCGAATCGAATGGGCTGACCGAAATATGCCAGTGTTGCGTCTGATTCGAAAACGGTTTGCTAAAGAAAAACCGCTTAAAGGGATACGGCTAGCCGCTTGTTTACATATTACTACTGAAACGGCAAATCTAGCCCGAACCTTGCAAGCGGGTGGCGCTGAAGTAGCCTTATGCGCTTCGAATCCGTTAAGCACGCAGGATGATGTTGCGGCTTCTTTAGTTAAACATTATGGAATACCGACATTTGCGATTAAAGGTGAAAATCGGACTACGTATTATGCGCATATCACTGCAGCGTTGGATACCAAACCAATGATAACCATGGACGACGGAGCCGACCTCGTTTCCACCATCCTGTTAGAACGGAAGGAACTGATTAAAAATATTATCGGTGGAACCGAAGAAACCACGACAGGCGTCATTCGACTACGCAGTATGGAGAAAAAAGGTGCGTTGAAATTCCCGATAATTGCGGTAAATGATGCGGATACCAAACACCTATTTGATAACCGATACGGCACGGGTCAGAGCACCATAGATGGGATTTTGCGTGCAACCAATATTCTGTTTGCAGGGAGTACCGTTGTCGTTTGTGGATACGGTTGGTGTGGTCGCGGAACTGCAACTCGCGCGAAAGGAATGGGTGCGAATGTCATTATTGTTGAAGTTGACCCGTTACGTGCGTTAGAAGCGGTTATGGACGGTTATCAGGTAATGCCAATAGCTGACGCTGCTAAAATAGGCGATGTATTTATTACGGTCACCGGCAATATCAATGTGCTTCGAAAAGAACATTTTGCCGTAATGAAAGATGGAGCGATAGTCTGCAATTCCGGTCATTTTAATGTTGAAATAGATATTCCGGGTTTAGAAAAAATGAGTAAAAAGAAACGGCAGATTCGCGATTTTGTCGTTGAATATACGTTAGCGAATGGACGGAAAATCAATCTGCTTGGTGAAGGGCGGTTAATTAATCTTGCGGCAGCGGAAGGACATCCGGCAGTAGTTATGGATATGAGTTTTGCAAATCAGTCATTGTGTGCAGAGTATATGGTTAAAGAAGGGAAAAAACTGCAGAAGAAAGTGTATCGCGTTCCGCTTGAAATAGATAAGATGATAGCACGACTGAAATTAACTGCGCTCGGGATTACCATTGATACGTTAACGAATGAACAAAAGAAATATCTAGCATCCTGGGAGATGGGAACATAGTCCAATCAATTCGGAGTATCTTGAGGAGTGCAATTTAACTTCCTAAAACCTAATGTTACTATCCAAGCCTACTTATGTAGATAAGTAGGCTTTTTTATTTAGGGCTATTATACTAAAATAGTATAACCATGATATGAACCTTCGATTAAGTAAAGTAAGAGAAATTCTGCAAAAAAAGAAAATCACGGCTATAATTATCTCAAATCCGATTAATCGAAATTATATATCCGGATTTACTGGAACAGAAGCGACGCTCCTTATTGGATTGAGAAGAGCATATTTTATCACCGATTTCAGATATATCGAACAAGCGAAACAAGAGATAAGCGGATTTCAAATTGTTGAAATAAAATCGGGCGAGACTGCGTTAGAAACCTGTGCTCAGTTGATCCAACAAAACCGATGGTTGCGGGTAGGGTTCGAAGCGGAACATTTCACTGTTGCTACCCACCAGAAGCTGATGAAAAATATCAGAACAGTTCGCTTGATTCCTACTCAGCGAATCGTCGAATCACTTCGTGAAATTAAAGACGAACACGAATTAAGGTTAATTGAGACCAGTGCGAATATTGCAGAACAGGCGTTTCGCAACGTTATACCGTTGATTCGAATTGGCACAACCGAAAAAGAAATTGCAATGCGGTTTGAATGGGAAGCGAGAAAACTCGGCGCAGATAAGGTAGCGTTTGAACTTATCGTTGCTTCTGGGAAACGGTCAGCATTACCGCATGGTGTTGCTTCCGATAAGAAACTTCGCAACGGTGAATTCGTAACCATAGATTTCGGTGTCGTCTATCAAGGGTATTGTTCCGATTGTACCCGAACCTTCTGTATCGGTAAGCCGACAATCAAACAAAAAGAAATCTATGAGGTAGTGCTTAAAGCTCAGGAAACCGCATTGAATGCGGTTTGCCCGCAATTGCAATGTAATCGGCTGGATTCGATCGCGAGAACCGTTATTGAACAAGCTGGATATGGGAAATATTTCGGTCACGGGCTCGGACACGGTGTCGGGCGTGAGATTCATGAATCGCCTCGATTGAACAAACTGAATCAAACGAAACTAGCGCCAGGAATGGTTATAACGATAGAACCGGGAATATACATACCAAATTGGGGCGGGGTGCGGATAGAAGATTTAGTCGTTGTAACCGATAAAGGATATACATTGCTAACCCATTACCCAAAAGAATTAATCAGCTTACCTAACTAATGCAAAACGAATTATTCAACAAAGTTACATCATCGTTTGTGATTCACCTTCTCATAGTCTTCTTGGTTTATTTCATTTTAATTCTTGTCTATATACAACCATATCAGTTCAATCTATCCAGTTTGATAAAAATTGACGAACAGGATACCAATTATCGCTCGGACTTCGTACCTCCGGGAACTGTGATTTTTCATGGGGACGGCTACGACGGTCAATATAACTATTATATTATTCAAGATTTATTTTTTAACGGAAAATTTAACGATGCGTTTCGATATCAGCGAATTCTATATCCCGTGTTGGTTAAACTTGTTGCATTCGGAAACGCTCGATTCATCCCGATTTCGTTTATTTTGGTTAATCTAATGAGTATAGTTGTCGGGATGTATTTTCTCCGCAGGTTTATTGATAATCCGAAATTGCAATATCTGGTTATTCTGTATGGCCTTAATGTAGGGTTTATTATCGGGACACTCTACGATTTAGGCACGCCGGTAGCAATAACGTTAATCGTAGTTGGGCTCTATTATTTAAAACGGGATAACGTTCGGTTAACCAGTATATTCTTTGCGCTCTCTCTCTTAACGATGGAAAATGCCCTGCTTTTTATCGGCGCATCACTCGGCTACTTCATGTATAAAAAAGAATGGAATAAAACGGGATATATATTAGTTAGCATTATTCCTTGGGTTGTATGGCAATTAGTTCTCTGGAGACAATTTGGGGTAATCCCGATTCTCAGCTCAACCGGTGCGTTCGGATTGCCATTTATCGGGATAATTCAGCAGATCATTTTTTTGTTACATCAAGAATATTCTGGTATTCATGACTGGTTTAGAAAAACGAATGTTATCTGGATGATAGCGTTTGTTGTTCTGGGTTTAATCGTTAGTGGATATCAATTTAGCAAAAAAAAAGATATCATTTCGTGGTTCCTCTTAGTGCATGTTATTTTTGGGCTATGTCTAAGTCACTCGATAATCTGGCGACATACCCTCACATCACCAGCACGGGTTTTAGCCGGTGTATTTCCCTTAATAATCCTTGGGTATAGTCAGGATAATAAAAATCTATCTTGGCGAATATTACTTTATTTCGCGTGGTTCTTAACGTTACTCGGAATATTGCGGGTATTTCTATTGCCACAACATCCGTATTTAATTAGTCGTTAAGTATGTCGAATAAAAGTAGTCATATAAAAAGTCCGTTCGTGATATTTCTTGTTGTTTATCTTGTTCTCTTTCTATTCATTTTTCATCCGCGAATTTCTGGGAACGATGAAATTGGATATTATGTATATCTCCGGTCAGCAATGATTGACCGAGATTTCGATTTTACAAACGAGTTCGCGCATTATAAAGATTCTTATCTTATTGTCGGATATAGTTCGGTTACTGGTAAACCGGTGAATGGCTTACCCATTGGGTCAGCTATTTTATGGCTCCCATTTTTTCTGCTGGCTCATTTCGGGATTTGGGTTGCGCATCTATTTGGTTCATTAATGCCGATGGATGGATATTCGATGCCGTATATATTTGCGATATGTTTCGGTTCGTCACTCTATGCATTCTTCGGACTTCTCTTGATATATCAGCTAGCTAAGAATATCTTTGCCAATGAAAAAGTTATCAAAGTAGCCATTCTATTATTCTGGTTAGCTTCTCCGTTAGTTTACTATATGTATCTTCAGCCGGCAATGGCGCATGCTAATTCAGTATTTGCGGTATCCCTGTTTCTCTACCTCTGGTATACTATGCGGGGAAGAGAATCCTTTCAAAAATGGTGTCTTCTTGGAGTGATAGGAAGTATAATGACTTTGGTTCGATTTCAGGATGCACTATTTGTGGTGATTCCTTGGGTGGATTATGTATTGCAGCGAAGGAAAGAAATTAAACTGAGAAGTATCCTGCAGAATGCACTCAGTTTTGGGCTGCCATTCTTCATTATTTTCCTGCCTCAGTTATTGGTATGGAAGTCTATTTTCGGTTCCTATTTTAGCGGACCGGAATCGCATCAGATTATTTCCGGAACCAATCTATTGCAACCGCATCTGCTAGCGGTTCTCTTTTCTGGTAGGCACGGGCTCATCACTTGGCATCCGATAATTTTATTCAGTCTTGTTGGAACCGTTTGGTTATATCAAAAAGATAAATGGTTCACCGGATTACTCGTGGGACTATTTATCGTCCAACTTTATCTAATCAGTTCTTGGCACGAATATTGGGGAGCACATTCATTCGGGCATCGGATGTTTTTAAGTAGCGCTGCTTTTTTCGTTTTAGGGTTAATCGCTTTTCTCGAAAAGATAAATAACAAAATTCCATTTACATTGATATATTTGGGCAGTGCAGTGTTGATTATCTGGAATCTATTGCTCATTGCCCAATATACGTTAGGATTAATTGACCGCGACGGGACAACGCCATTTTTAACTGTTATCTATAACCAAATATTTGTTGTCCCGACGAAATTCAACGAGATTATTCGGCTCATATTCTCTTCATAATCATGCATAATAAAATTCCAATATTAGTTTTAGTCGGACCGACCGCTGTGGGTAAAACTGATATCGGTATCGAAATTGCACAAGCTCTGGAAACCGAAATCATCTCTGCCGATTCGATGCAGGTATATCGTTATCTAAATATCGGGACGGCGAAACCAACTTTGGAACAACAGCGGTTAGTTAAGCATTATATGATAGATTTAGTTAATCCTGATGAACCATATAACGCTGCGATATATAGCCAACAAGCAACACAGATTGCTGAAAATTTATATAATTGCCAGAAAATTCCGCTGGTCGTTGGCGGGACTGGGTTATATATTCGAGCGTTAATCGACGGCATTTTCGCGCAACCGAAAATATCAGAATCGTGGAGAAAACAATTTAGAGTAGATAAAGAAAAGAAAAGCAATACTGAATTACATGCAGAACTCCGTGCGGTTGATGAACTTGCCGCTGATCGTATCCATCCGAACGACCGCAGACGAATCCTTCGTGCGTTAGAAGTCTATCATTATTTTCGAATTCCGATAAGTCAATTCCAACAGGAACAGCGACAGCAGGGAACACGATTTATTCCACTTTATTTCGGGTTAACCATGGAGATGCGAAGATTATATGAACGGATTCATCAGCGAATTGATAAAATGATAAATCAAGGGTGGGTGGAAGAAGTTCAATGGCTTCGAGCGCAAGGATATTCACCGCAACTTCTTTCAATGCAAGGATTAGGATATCGCCAAATCAACGCTTTTCTCGATAAGAAAATACATTATGAGCAAATGATTACATTAATCCAGCGCGATACCCGACATTATGCGAAACGCCAGATGACTTGGTTTCGAGCAAATCCGAGAATCAACTGGTTTGTAATTGACGTCGAAGAAAAGAAGAATATTATCAATAAAATCATAACTATAACAAAAAATCAATTTATCGCTTGAAAAAATAGAGTGAATCGGTTTATGATGGTATACTATTTTAGTAATATAGGGTAAAATTTTTAACCGAATCGAATGTAGTAGGAGGAAAGTCTATAGGTTATGTCAAAAGTTAGTATGAATTTGCAGGATAGTTTTTTAAATGCAGCACGTCGACAGAATGCTTCGGTAACCATTATATTAACTGATGGTTCACAACTGAAAGGCAAGGTTAACGGATTCGATAATTTCACGGTTATCCTTGATGTTGGTAAAATTCAGCATTTAATTTATAAACATGCGATTGCAACAGTTTTCCCGGATAAGCCGTTAGATAGGAGACCGCTCAACGCACAAGGTCAATCCGCAAAACCCGATGAAATTACTCCTGAAAAAATTCAGGAATTTAAAAAGGCCATGGAAGGACAAAAATAATCAGAATTTAGATTCCAGATTTTAGATATGTTGCATTTCTAAAGTCTGCGATCTAAATTTATTCAGTAACTATTCGTAAGCATAAATCGTTACTTACCACACAACCTACAGTAGAAAAAGCCATTTTAGTTGGTGTAGTTCATCCACCGAATGCGTTATGGCAAGTAGAAGAGTCGGTAGATGAACTCCAGCTTCTTGCGTTAAGTGCTGGTGCAGAGTGTTTAGAAACCGTTATCCACAAGCAAACGCGGATTAACCCGAGTTTGTTCATTGGAAAAGGAACTGCGGAAAGGATAGCGGAATTAGTTATTGCACGCAATGCGAATCTGGTCATTTTCGATGATGACTTAACCCCAGCTCAGCAGCGGAATTTAGAGGAAATCTGTCAGGTTAAAATTGTTGACCGAACCGAGTTGATTCTTGATATTTTTGCCCAACGGGCAAAAACGAAAGAAGGGAAACTCCAAGTCGAATTAGCGCAATTACATTATCGGTTACCACGCTTAACCGGTCGCGGAGTGTTAATGTCACGGTTAGGCGGTGGAATTGGGACCCGTGGTCCGGGAGAAACCAAGCTTGAAACCGACCGTAGACGGATTCGTGACCGGATTCGGTATCTCGAACAAGCAATAGATAAAATTGCGATATATCGGAAACAGCAGCGGATGCGACGTGTATCCAGTCATATCCCGCTGGTAGCGTTAGTTGGATATACCAATGCTGGCAAATCTACATTGTTTAACGCACTCACCGATGAAACTGTTTTAGTGCAAGATAAATTATTTGCAACGCTTGACCCGACCACACGTCGTATTAAATTACCGAACGGAGAGTATATCCTGCTGTCCGATACCGTTGGGTTTATTCGGAAATTACCGCATGATTTAGTAGCTGCGTTTCGTGCAACGCTGGAAGAAGTCCGCCACGCTGATTTATTATTACATATCGTTGACGCTAGCCATCCCTATAAAGAAGACCAGATAGCGGCAGTGGAAAAAGTATTAAAAGAAATTGGGATAGCGGATAAACCGATAATCACGGTTTGGAATAAAAGCGATACCTTTGTTAACCCTATCGAGACTGCAGAACGACTGAAACATAAAGTAGCGAATAGCGTGGTTATTTCAGCGTTAGAACATCGCGGGTTTATTGAGTTATTCAATGCGATTATGCAATTTTTTGAAAGCCGATGGCTGGAAATTCGGTTGAATATTCCGCATTATCGCGCGGATGTGATAGCGAATCTGTACCATATTGGGCAAGTGGAAACTATCAAGTATCTCGCGAAACATATCCAAGTCACCGCACGGATTTTAGCGGAAGATAAACATAGATTTCGAGAGTTTATACGAGACTCCCATCGAACTATAGAGAGACTCTAGGTCGTATAGCGTTCCATATGCAATATTTATCCTCATGTTACGTTGAATATTGTTACTGGAATATTTTGCATTAACTTATATTGTCTGTAGCGTCACAGCGAAAAATTATGCAACCATCAATTCGGATTCGCGTAGCGGTAATTCTCATTCAAAATGGTACTCTTCTTTTCGTGAAGCATTGCAAGTATGGGAAAGAATATTGGTTGTTACCCGGTGGTGGACTCGAATTTGGTGAAACGATTGAATCCTGTGCGAAACGGGAACTGCGAGAAGAAACTGGATTCGAAATCGAACTTGGAGATTTAGCATTTATTAACGAATCTATTCCCCCAGATAAACATCGGCATGTACTCAATTTATTTTTTTGGGGTACAATTATTGGTGGGACGTTAAACGTCCAACCCGATGGGGTTTTAATTGATGCCGCATTTATTCCGATAGAAAAAATACCGGAATTAACCATGTTTCCACGGGTGAACCGGGAACTGTTAACGCTGATTCAAAGGAAATCAGTCGAGCAAATATCGTTAGGAAACCGATGGGATTAACACTAGCAACGAAACTAACAATCATCCGAATTCTGGCTATTCCAATATATATTCTTTGCGTTCTGCAGGATTATCCGGAAGTAGCGCTATTGATTTTTGTTATTGCGGCGGTAACTGATGCGTTAGATGGATTTATCGCTAGAACGAAAAACCAGAAAACCGAATTGGGAACAATTCTTGACCCGTTAGCCGATAAATTGTTATTAACCACTGCGTTTTTGTTGTTAGCCATAAAATATTCGCCGTTAGTTTGGGTTGCGGTGATTGTTATCAGTCGTGATGTTCTGTTAACGCTGGGAACAGTCATCGCATATATGCTTCTTGGGAATGTTCGGATTGCGCCGAATTGGTTAGGTAAGATTACCACTACCGTGCAACTTGTCACCGTATTAACCATTCTGCTTATTGACGGATTTTCACAGGTTGCTGTTACTTCGCATCCGCTCGTTTGGTATTTATGTTATACAACCGCAGCGTTAACCATTATTTCCGGACTTATCTATATTATCCAAGGAAGTAAATGGCTCACCGAAGCGAATCAGAAGGAAGAAGAAAAAAGGAAGAAGGAAGAAAAAGAGTCACCGCCTTCTTCCGAAGGTAGGTAACTTCATTCTTCTCCGATATTGAAATGATTTCTTTATCCAAAGAAGAGTTTGAACAGCTAGTTGAACAAGCGCTACTCCAGTTACCGGAACAATTTCGCGAGAAGATTGCGCAGGAAAATATTGTCGTGTTAATTGAAGAGTATCCAGATAAAAGGATGCGAGCGAGTATCGGGCACGGAGATATTCTCGGTGTATTCCATGGGGTAGCGCGAACTGAAAAATCTATTGACGGATTCTACTATCCAGACCGAATAATTTTATATCAGAAAAATATTGAACGAATCTGTTCAACCAGAAAAGAACTGGAACAACAAATCATCGCTACGGTTAAACACGAAGTCGGTCATTATTTCGGGCTTGATGAAGATGAACTAAGCGATGTTTGAAAAAAACTCACCGCTGAAATAAGGGTGGAGAATCGAGGTTGTTCGTTATTGCCTTGCTTTTTCTCCAGTGTAACTCACTCCTATTTACCCTGCCATTGCAACCGAAACGGAAACAGCTATTGGGATTACCAAAGCGATATCTCGAGAATACTGATATTGTATCTTTTACAGGCAAACTGATTCAATTAAAACGGTTGAAACAATTGGAGATAAATGTCGGTTAAAGATCATTACTTTATGTAGCGAAATGAATACTAAAAAATTTTTGATTATTTTGCAACCAAATGCAATATAGATTCGTCATAAATAATAAATAGGAATTAATTTTGATTATTTTAATAACGTAAAACCAAAATTCTTTTACTTTCGGGATAGGGTTTAACCTATCCCGATTTTTTTTCTTTGCGTTAATTCCAATATTTTGCTACAATAAATTCCCGACATAATAAATCTTACCTTGTTAAAGAAAGCAATTCTGTGAAATATAAACCGGTAGATTTAGATAACGTTAAATTGCAATCAATCAGCCAACGGAAACATAAAGTCCGAATTTCGGATTTTGGCAAACCGTCCAAATCCAAAGATCCTAAATTTGCAGAATATCTCGATTCGTTACCGAATATTCTTGCCGGAAAAGATTTCCGTGAACTCGTCCATGCTATCGTCATTGCGTATCGCAAGAAGAAACCGGTTATCGTTATGCTCGGCGGACATACAGTTAAATGCGGGGTATCTCCGTTCATTATCGAATTAATTAAACGGAATGTTATCACCGCCGTTGCAATGAACGGAGCTACCAGTATCCACGATTTCGAAATTGCCTATTACGGCGAAACGAGCGAACAAGTAGATGAAACTTTGGATACCGGGACGTTCGGCATGGTGAAAGAGACTGGCGAGTTGATGCATCAAGCGGTTACCGAAGGATTAATTTCCGGTGTCGGGTTAGGTCGAGCGCTGGGAAATAAACTCTTGGAGATAAAAGCGAAACATCGCGAACTGAGCATTCTCGCTACGACAGCGAAATTGGATATCCCGACAACGGTTCATGTAGCTATCGGAACGGATACTATCCATCAGCATCCGAACGTTGACGGTGCGGCGTTAGGTGAATCGAGTTTACTGGATTTTCGGTTATTAACCGATGTGGTTAAAGATTTGAATAACGGCGGGGTTGTGCTCAATATCGGGTCAGCAGTAATACTGCCGGAAGTTTTTCTAAAAGTGTTAACTATTGCGCGCAACCTCGGTTTTCCGGTACGGAATTTCGTTACCGCAAACCTTGATATGGAACAGCATTATCGACCGCAAGTGAATGTCGTTCAGCGACCAACACATCTCGGCGGAAAAGGATACCGTATCACCGGACATCATGAATTAATAATCCCGTTGCTTACCGCAGCAATACTATTGGCTCTGAAAGGAAGATAATATTTTCATTTTAAAAATGTATCATTTAGCATTTTAAATTTTAATGTAGCAATGAAAAATTTGCAATTGGAAATAATTATTGATTATGGATTGTGCGAAATATAATATTGATAAAAAGAAATTAATTAGATTAGTGCATAAGTTTAATAGAGCGCGAATTTTAGTTATTGGAGATTTGATGTTAGATGAATTTATCTGGGGGAAAGTAAATCGGATTTCACCGGAAGCTCCGGTACCGGTAGTTCGCGTCACGGCGCAAACGTATGTTCTTGGCGGAGCTGGGAATGTAGCGAATAATATTAAAACTTTGAACGGTAACGTGGATATAGCTGGGGTAATTGGAAATGATGAAATCGGGCAAAAATTGCTGCACGAGTTTAAAACCCGTAAGATTAATAGCAAATTAGTCATAACCGATACGACGCGACCGACAACATTGAAAACCCGGGTTATTGCGCATAATCAACAGATTGTGCGGGTTGACCGGGAAGCAACCGAATCGGTAGCTGACGATATCACAACTCAGATTATTGAAGGGACTAAAAAGATTATTGATGATATAGATGCGATAATTATTGAAGATTATGGCAAAGGAGTTATAACCGCGCGATTGTTGAAAGAAGTCTTAGCACTAGCTCGGAAACATGATAAATACGTTAGCGTTGACCCGAAAGTTGACCATTTCACATTATATAAGAAAGTGGATATTATTACGCCGAATCATTATGAAGCTGGTGCATTTATTGGACAAGAGATAACCGATGAACAATCGTTACTCTCGGTTGGGAAACAATTGGTTGAAGCACTGGAAGGAGCCAACGTGTTAATCACCCGTGGTGAAGAAGGGATGTCGCTATTCGAACCGACCGGAGATATAACCCATATTCCCACGGTTGCAAAAGAAGTTTATGATGTTAGCGGAGCCGGAGACACGGTTATTGGCACCTTGACACTTGCGCTGTCAGTAGGCGGGAGTTTTAAAGAAGCAGCGATGCTCTCGAATTTCGCTGCCGGCGTTGTGGTCGGTAAGGTCGGCGTTGCAACCGTTACCCCTGAAGAGCTCATATCAGCAATTTCAGCATAATATAAGATATTTAGATTTCTTTATTCATTTCAAATTTAGCATTTTGCATCTAAAATTTAAAATGTGTAATGCTAAATTTACATTGTACAATGATTGTATTAGGCGTTATTCCTGCCCGATATGCTGCAACTCGTTTTCCCGGCAAACCACTTGCGGATATCTGTGGAAAACCGATGGTATTGCATGTCTACGACCGAGCGAAACGAGCGAAATGTTTGAGCGAACTCATGGTTGCTACTGACGATGAACGGATATTAAGAGTCATCGAACAAGCTGGCGGGAAAGCGATGATAACCAGCACGCAACATCAATCCGGTTCGGATAGGTTAGGGGAAGTAGCGCAGAAAATCGATGCGGATATTGTCGTGAACATCCAAGGCGATGAACCCTTGTTAGAACCGGAAATGATTGATGAAATGGTTCAGCCGTTACTTAGTGATAGGACAATTTTGATGGGAACCCTAAAAAAACGGATATCGAATCCGGAAGATTTGCATAATCCCAATATCGTTAAGGTCGTATGCGATATAAATGGATTTGCGATTTATTTTTCGCGGTCGCTGATACCATATCCGAAAACCGGTTGGAAAGATGCCAGTATTCATGGTCTAGCAGAAGGTGAACTGGCGTTCTATAAACATCTTGGGCTTTATGCATATCAAAAAGAGTTTCTCTTACAGTTCACCAAACTGCCAGTTAGTCCGCTCGAAAAAATCGAAGGGTTGGAACAATTACGTGCGTTATATAACGGCTATAAAATCAAGGTTGTTGAAACGAAGTTTGATACGATAGCGGTTGATACACCAGAAGATTTAGAACGAGTGAAACAAATAATCAGTGGAAACTAACCACTCGAAAATTACCATTTTTAACGGATTTAACCGTTTACCTTAACCAATTCAGTATGACCAAATATATTTTTGTTACCGGTGGAGTTGTTTCATCGTTAGGCAAGGGAATCGCTTCAGCATCAATCGGTTGTTTGTTAGAAAGTCACGGGTTGAAAATCACGTTACAAAAATTCGACCCGTATATCAATGTTGACCCAGGAACCATGAGTCCATATCAGCACGGAGAAGTATATGTTACCGATGACGGTGCGGAAACCGACCTGGATTTAGGACACTATGAACGGTTCACCAGTATCGTAACCAGTCAGGATAATAATGTTACTGCCGGACGGATATATTATGATGTCATAACGAAAGAACGACGTGGTGATTATCTTGGTGGAACGGTTCAGGTGGTTCCGCATATCACCAATGAAATAAAATCGAGAATTCGTAAATTAGCGGAAAAAGACCATTTAGATGTGGTTATCACTGAGATCGGCGGAACAGTCGGTGATATTGAAGGATTACCTTTTCTCGAGGCGATTCGACAATTCCGCTTGGACGTTGGTCGAGAGAATGTGTTATATGTTCACGTAACCTTGATTCCGTTTATCAAGGCGGCGGGTGAAATGAAAACTAAACCGACTCAGCATAGCGTTGCGGCGTTGCGGAGTATCGGGATTCAGCCAGACGTTCTGCTTTGCCGAACAGAAAAACCGCTCTCTGAAGAAATGCGTTCAAAAATCGGGTTATTCTGTAACGTGGAAACGGAATCAGTTTTTCAGGCGTTAGATGTGAATTCGATTTATGAAGTGCCTTTGATGTTTTCTGAGCAGAAGTTGGATGAAGTGATCTTGAAACGATTAGGGATTCCGCTCGATAAGAGTGATATGTCAGCTTGGGAACAATTAGTGTATCGAATTAAAAATCCAATTGGCGTGGTTAAAGTAGCCGTGGTCGGAAAATATATCGGATTGCAGGATGCATATAAAAGTATTTATGAAGCATTATATCACGGAGCGATAGCGAATAATTATAAACTTGAAATAAAGAAAATTGATTCTGAAGAGATTGAAGAAAAAGGCACCGATGATTTACTCGGTGATGTCAGTGGCATTTTAATACCCGGTGGATTTGGTCCTCGAGGGATTGAAGGGAAAATTGCTGCGGTACGATATGCGCGCGAGAAAAAAATACCGTTTTTCGGGATTTGTTTAGGAATGCAATGTGCAGTGATTGATTTCGCTCGAAATGTCTGCGGGTTAGAAAAAGCGAATAGCACCGAATTCGATAAGCATACGCCGTATCCGGTGATCAGTCTGCTGGAAGAGCAAAAGAAAATTTCGGAACTAGGAGGAACAATGCGGTTAGGCGCTTATCCTTGCCATTTGCGAGATACCTCTAAAAGCTATCAAGCATATCACCAAACGGTTATTTTTGAACGGCATCGGCATCGGTACGAATTTAACAATGAATTTAAATCACTGTTTGAAAACGCTGGGATGCTTGTTGCCGGATTATCACCGGATGCAAGTTTAGTTGAAATTATTGAAATACCGGAACACCCCTGGTTTGTCGCTAGTCAATTTCATCCCGAATTTAAAAGCCGACCTTTAAACCCACATCCATTATTCCGTGAGTTTATTTCAGCAGCTATCGCCTATAAAACTCAGAAAAAATGACTTCTAGATAGCTTGACAGAACCACGTAATACTACGTAAAATTTATACATTCGTTTGCTATTTCAGTTTTGCATTTGACAATATTTCAATCTCGACAACTTCGAATTAGTTGTGGGGGAATAGCTCAGCTGGGAGAGCGCCTCGTTCGCAACGAGGAGGTCGAGGGTTCGACTCCCTTTTCCTCCACCAGTTCAATTTTTCTCGCCTAGTTTACGTTAATTTCGGAAATCTGTAACAATTTTATTGATATTATCGGTTTTGAATAAATAGTTTATTTGTTTATTGAGTGATGTGTTACTTGGGCATCATGAGAATTGAACGGTTCAATTCTCATTACGTTCCAATATTAGACATTATAAAGGCAAAGTTAGGCGGGCAGTGAGCGTTTAATGAATTGTATAAACTAGGTGGTTCGCAATCGTTTTGAATGGACATGCGTGATTTTCCAACCGCCTTCTTCTCGACGGAGCAAAAACTCCTGAAGATAATGTTTTTCTTCTTTACCCAAAATATCTTTCCGTAGGCATTCGATATAAACTCCGCCAGGACGGAATTCGACCTTCTTAATCTCCACTTGCTGGAGAGGTGGGGTTCCTTTTCCAATTTGTTGCGATAATGCTTGATATATCGATTGCCGGGATTGAATATAATCACCGAGCGGTGGTAATGGCAAGGTTTGCGATAAACATTGATATTCCGCAGCAAAATCTTGCTTATTCCACGATTCGATAAACCGACGAACAATTTCTTCCGGCGGCGGTAAATCTTTCATCCGAGAAAAAGCTTTTGTTGGCACGTGTTCTGGTTCAGGTTTCGGACTAACTGGCGGTGCGAAATCTGGGGTCGGTTTTTGCCGTGGTTTCGGTTTCAGACTATCGGGAGCATTCGGTTGATCATTATTCCGATTTTTCACTTTACTTAGAGTTGGTTTCGAAGGAGCGGTAGCTTGAGGCTTTCTAGGGAGGATTGCTGCGGTAGATTCTTCAGGTTGCGGTTTCGGTTGAACTGGTTTAATTTCCGGGGTCGATAGTTGACTGGTTCGTTTTGTCCAATCCAGTCGGTATGATGGACAACCGAGGTCAATCCGAGTAACCGATAATAATGCCCAGTTTGGTGAAGCACAGAATACCTGCTTAACCTGTCCTTCCGACGTATTCATTATCTGCTCGGAATAATACTGACAGTCAGCCATTCTACAATTGATAGGGTTCTTGGTATCTGCAACCATAATGGTGAAAATTTGTTATAACATTAGTTAAGTTACTGTTAAATAGGTATAAGGTCGCTGTTCTGATAATTGCGAAACGCTATTTACTCGTTCTTCCAGTAGTCGGTGGCGATGTTTTTCCTGCACTTGAACCACTTTTAGGAAGGGATTTTCCGCCAGCGATTGGAATTCGTGCGGTAGTTCGTTTTTCCGCAGCGATAGCTCCGGAAGCAGAAATCTCAGCAACCCTTTTCTTTTCTAATTTTGATTGTTTTTCAGCTTCTTTTTCCTTTTGTGTTTTTGAGATGAAAATCGCGCGCGGAGCGCGTTCTTCTTTCCGTGCAGAGTAACTTACCCAAAATAAAATGAACGCAAAAATGAATATGAGCGGACCGAAAACCAAACGGAGCCATAATGAACTGGTGAAATAAAAACTTAATCCAATGGCTACAGATAAATAACTTAATGCCGCAAATATTGCTGACGACCTGCGGTCACGATAAAAAATATATATTTCACCAAAAAATAAAATCAAGACGATGAGAATTCCTATTCCTAATACCCAATCCCAAAATGTTGTGAACATAAGCAATCAATCGCAATACCCTTTATAAAATTCAACATAACCTACCGCTTTAAGTTTAGCATAGGATTATGATATGGTCAACTTAACTTAGCACATTTAACGATAAAATTTACATTATTTTTATTACGCCGATTATTCCCATTTTGTTTCTTTTGACAAACGGTTTCTTTCTACGGTATTCTATCTAATGAAATATGTTCGAAATCCTCGGTGCGATTCATATCCATAGTCATTATTCTGATGGTTCAGGTTCGTTGCGAGAAATCATCAAGTCCGCTCAGGAAGCGGAATTAGACTATATAATCATAACTGACCATAACACGATTCGCGCTAAAAAAGAACACATCGAGGGTTGGCATGGGAAAACGTTAGTGTTGGTCGGTGAAGAAATTTCTGGTCGGGCGGGGCATTGTCTAGCATTAAACATTTCGAGTCGGATTTCCGGTCGGCGAAAAAAACCGGAACAATATTTGATAGATATACACAAACATCAAGGATTAAGTTTCATAGCACATCCACATTTTGGCAGTAATTGGCAATTTGCAATTCGCAATGTTTCCTGGAAAAACTGGAATGTGCCTGAATTTACCGGGATTGAATTATGGTCGTATCTCGCGGATTGGGCGAAAGATTTAACTTGGCTCAATTTTGCGAAACGCTGGTTAAATCCGCAGCATACGATTAGTGGTCCTTCCCTAGAAACAATAAAAAAATGGGATGAATTAACTCAAACTCGGCGAGTGGTTGCAATTGGCGGCGTTGATGCTCATGCGAAAGTATTAACGCCATTCAAACGACCAGTGATATTACCGTATCACCAGGTATTTAAAACTATCCGAACACACATATTATTGTCCGCTCCTTTAAGTTACAAAGGAATCGAGGATGCAAAACGAGTTTATCAGGCATTGAAATCCGGTCATGTGTTCTTGGCGAATGATGGAATTGCGTTATCTAGCGGATTTAATTTTGTTGCTGTTGATAAAAAAGAAAAAATATTGGGAATAATGGGTGATGAACTTTGCCCGTCGTTTCCGATATATTGTCACATAACTATACCTATACACGATAAATATGTTATGGTAAAACTCGTTAAAGATGGACAAGTTATTTATCGCGAACAAACCCATAAAATCGTTTATAAGCTTAATTCTCCTGGCGTGTATCGAGTTGAAGTTACATATCATCGGCATCCGTGGATATATTCTAATCCCATTTATCTTCGAGCAACATCGCTCAAGTAGCCAAAAATTTAGAAATTAGATATGATTGATACACTCACCAAAAAAATTTATTTTGGGATATAATTCGCAGAATTATCTTGACAGTTATTGCTATTCAAGTATATAAATATATAGACAAAATTAGGAAAAATAATCAATTATCCAAAAAATAACTCATTAACAAAATAAGAAATTTATTGTAGTAGTTTATTAAACGTGTAATAATTTATTTGAATATGCTATTCTAATGTGATACAATGTATAATTATTTACGATTAGATTATGGTAGGTAATTTATTGTCGGCGAAAAAAATGATATCGCTTGATATAGGTAGTGGAACCGTTAAAGCTGTTGAGTTGCGGCGAACACGTAATAGTGTTGTGATTGACCGCGTTGCGGTTAAGAGAATCCCGTTTGTTGAATCTGAAACGTCTGAAGCGAGAACTGCCACGGTGATTGAAACGATACAATCGTTGCTGAAAGAAAATAAAATTTCGGCTAAAAAAGCAATTTTCGGGTTACCTGGACATCAAGTATTTGTTCGGAAAATGCGATTACCGATTGCCCCTGAAGACCGATTGGCAAAAATAATTGCTTACGAAGCCCGTCACCAGATACCTTTCCCATTAGATAAAATCCAACTTGATTATCAAATCAGTCAAATTCCTGAATCTACTGAGGTTGAGGTTTTACTGGTTGGGAGTAAAAAAGAATCTATTGCAGAATATATCGAGTTTCTCAGTAAAACAGGCATAAAACCATTATTTCTGGATGTAACTCCTGTTGCATTATATAATTTTCATAAATATATTGATCCAACTCCTTCTGAAGAAGCAATCGCGTTGATGAATATCGGAGCGTCGGCAACGGATATTAGCATTATTCGCAATGGGAAACTAAGTTTCACACGAACCGCACCTATTGGCGGAATAGAAATCACCCGGGGGATTGCGAGTACATTAAATATCTCGTTAAATGAAGCTGAAGATATTAAGATTAATGAAGGGAAAGCACCGCTCGAACTTGAATTGTTTGAAGAAAGCGAAGCCGGAAATGAAACGAAACAACGCGAGAAATTGATTCAAGACGCCGTGGGTAGTGCGTTAGAAAAACTCATTGGCGAAATTCGCCGAACCTTTGATTATTATATTTCGCAACCCGATGGCATTGCTATCGGTCGCATTATTTTAAGTGGTGGGACTTCAAAACTTCCTGGGATAGCCCAATTTTTAGAAATGAAAATCGGAACAACTGTTCAGCTCGTGCAAGATTATCCGACCTGGCAAGGATTAACCGAATTACGTGATAGTTATTCTGACCAGCTTCCTTTTCTCACCACGTGTGTTGGATTAGCGTTACGTGGGTTGCCAAAAGTAACCGAACTTATTAAAGTTGATTTCCTGCCCGAGGAAATTAAAAGCGTTCGTGAATTTTCTGCGAAACGAATTGAATTAGCAATCGCTACCGGATTGTTAGCTGCCATTATATTTACCGGGGCACAATTTGGCGGAAACGAATTAAAACAAAAACAAGAGGCAATTTCATTATTAAATCAAAAAGCATTAGCTAGTAAAGCTGGGTATGATAAATATCAGAAAATTAATCAGAAAAAAGATAACTTGGTAAAACAATATGATAATTTATCGTTAGTCATAGCGAATCGAACCTATTGGTTGGATAAACTAGTAAAATTAAATCAAATGACTCCAGTTGATGTCTGGTTTACGAAGATTACTGGCGGGGCGGATTATACCTTGATTATAGAAGGAAAGGCTTTACGAGAAGATTCAGTAGTAGATTTTGGTAATAGGTTAAATAATCCAGCAAATAAACATCATTTTAAAAAATCAAGTCTCGATGAAATGAAAACCCAAACCGATGACCGATTAGGAAAACCTGTGACGGTATTTCGATTTACGGTACAATGTAAACCGCCTACGGAAAAATCGTAAATTAAAATATATATGGCAGCTAAACAAATTGACACCAGTAAAATAAAAAAATTACTTTTTGCCTGGAAAGAATGGTTGCTGATTGCTTTCTTAGCAATAATTTTTATCTTGATGTTAGTGATATTAGCACAAAGTGGGCAAAAGACCGCTGAAGATTATATGCCGAAAGTAGAATTGCAAAAGCAACAAACAATTAATTTTCCGAAAGAGAGTGCGGAAGCAGTGGCTAAAACCATTGCCGGCATGAAATCTTTTGATGAATCCGATTATAAAACCAAATTATTATCCCGAAATTTATTTGATTTTCGCGATGTAATGACCCGATATGATTTCGAAAAGAAAATAGCAGATAAACTTAAAGCTGCCCAAGCATTTTTTGACCAGCAAAATTATGATGAAACGATCCGATTATGTGAAGAAATACTAGCGCAGGATTCAGCACGACAACCTGCGATTAAATTGAAAAATAAAGCTGAAAAAGCAAAAGCTTCAGCGCAAGCAACAACAAATTAATTTTTAATTGAACTAAACCATTTATTATTTATTAGGGAGAAATTACCATGAGTAAAAAAATGAATAGAATGTTACAATATATGTTTGAAGCATATTATAAAGAACTCTTAGGGAGGTTTACGGTAATGACATCGTCAAGATTAATTATTGGTTTAATACTCGGCTTTTCAATTTTAGTTCAGAGTTATAGTGTATCCAATAGTTTCGCTGATGTCAATACAGGAGATACGCGTATTGCGAAATTAACCGCAGATGAAATGGCAGCGTATGAAAAGGAAAAACAGTCGAAGATTAAAGAATTTTTGAAAAAAGGAATTGCCTTGTATGAACAAGATAAATATCTGGAAGCGAAAGCGCAGTTTGAGCGAGTGATTCGGTTAGACCCGAGCCATCCAGACGCGTTAAGTTATATCAAGAAATGTGATGATGCGATTGCAAATCCACAGAAAGTTGTTGAAGAGCGAGCACGATTAGCTGCAGAAAAGAAAGCACAAGAAGAAGCGATTAAACGAGCGAAAGCAGAGCAGATAGCACAGGAAAAAGCGGCGCGGGAAGCTGCAGAACGCGCACGAGCAGAGGAGAAGGCACGGTTAGCGGAAGAGGCGCGATTGAAGCGGGCGCAGGAGTTAGCGGCGAAGAAGGCGGCTGAGGAGGCGGCGGCACGAGAGATGGCGGAGCGGAAGGCTGCTGAGGAGGCGGCGAAGAGGGCTGCTGCTGAGAAGCGGGCGCAGGAGTTAGCGGCGAAGAAAGAAATGGAATTGAAAGCGAAAGAGGAAGAGAAATTGCGGGAACAGCAGATTAGCGATTTACTCAAAGCTGGGAAGAAGAACTATGCTCAACAACAATATGAAATAGCCGTAGAACAATTTCAGAAAGTTTTAGAATTAGACCCAAATAATGGAGAAGCGAAGTCGCTTTTAGAAAAATCGCAGCAGAAGCTGGAAGCTATATTACGGCAGGAAGCGCAAGCTTTGGAAAAACAAAAAGCTAAAGAAGCGGCAGCAATTAGTGCAAAAGAACAAAAAACTCGACCAGAAAAAGAAGTTGTAGTTCAGAAGAAAAAACAGGATGCTGAAGAACGGGCATATGCAGAAAAAATTAAACGAGCAGAAGCAGCAGAAGCAAAGGTTCGTGCAGAACGCGCGAAAGCGGAATTAGCAGCTAAAGTGAAAGAAGCGGAAGCGCATTATCAAGCGGGATTAGCTGCGTTAAATAAAAACGATTTTATTACTGCACATAATGAATGGTTAACCGTTCTGTCATTAGTTCCAGACCATCGTCAAGCGAAATTAATGATTGAACAAACTCGTCCGGAATATGAAAAGGCACTTGAAGAGCAGAGAAAAGCAGAAGAATTAGCTAAACAAGAAGCAGAAAATGAACAAAGAATGTTAGCGCCGGTAATTACGATGGATGTCCCAGATCAAGAAATTGGCGATGTTTTGACGCAAATGGGAGCGGTAGCTGGGTTTAATATTATCATTGGAGAAGGAGTTAAAGCGAAAGTAAGTTTTTCCGCGTCAAATTGGTCATTGAAACAAGCGTTAGACAATTTACTGCCCTTATATGGATTTAAATATAATCGGATAGGGAATACTATTCAAGTAATTCCAGATTTAAAAAGTAAAGTATATACGTTAAATAATGACCAGGTGCGTAAACTGCATTATCTAATGGTCGAAACTCGGATGTTGCAGGATTATCTTTATGGAAAAGATGTAAAACCGCAAATTGCTGGTCAGCAATTATATCTTGACGAACGAACACATCAGCTTATCATTACTGATACAAAAGCAAATATTGCTAAGTTGGATGAATATATTACCACCAATTTACCGGCGGTAGAACCTCGTCCGACTGAGTTAATCAATAAAACATTTATCATCCGCCGAGGTATAGCTGAAGAAGTTAGAAAGGCAGTAACCGCATTATTAGAAGCGTCACCGGTGCCAGGAGTAGATATAACCGAACGCAAAGTTATTTTAGAACCAGGCGGAACTACGTTGGTCGTTCGGGATACGCTTGATAATATTCGCAAAGTAGAAGAATTCCTCGCTAACAAAAATATGATGGATAAATTAGCGGAATCAGATTTAGTTGCGAATGCGTATCGGGTTGTCCCAAGAGCATTACTTGCAGACCCGAAAGACGACGCTACGGAAGCTGAACGAAAAGCAAATTTACGGAAACAAATGGTCGATGGAATAGCGGAAATTCTCGGTGCAATGCTATATGCGCAGGAAGGTCGAGATAAAGCGTATGAAAGTGGACGAAGATTAATCCCAGATGAAAAAAGCGGAATTATCTCAGTTGTCGATACCAAAATAAATCAGAAGAAAGTCGCGGATTATATTGCACAACTTCCCGAGCTGGAAGACCAGCCGTGGAAAATTTATAAAATTAAACATGCGGAACCGAATTCATTATTAGAAGCATTACGTAGGATTTTACAGGGCCCTGGCGGTGGCGGCGGTATCGGGTCAGCACCGAAATATACCTTATCGCAAGGGTCAGGAGGCGGTGTTACCTACGGTGATTTATATATCGAGTTAGTTAGTTTAACTGGAGATACGGCTAATCCATCAGCGAGGATTTATTGGCGGACTCCCGCTCGAGATGGTGACCAGACATTAACTCTTGGTCAGAGTATTCAAGCGGATATGTATCGTATCCGGTTAACGAAAGCAACGTTCAACCCGCCACAGATAGAAATCGAAATCTGGCAGATACAAGGTGCACAACAGATGCAGTTCTACCAAGCACAACAGTTTGGTCAACCACAAGGAGCGCAACTTCCCCAGCGTCGGTCTATGCAGGATATCGGGATTCTTGATATTCAGCAGTATACTCCGAGTAATGCGCTGATAGTCTGGATTGACCGTGATAAACCGGAAGCGTGGAACCGGTTTCTCCAAGCAGTAGAACAGCTGGATATCCCACTATTGCAAGTATCTATTGAAGCGAAGTTTATCGAAGTTAATGAAACTATGGCAAAAAAATATGGTTTTGACTGGGTAATTCCAAGTTTAAGTAATATTGGCAGTCTAACTCCGGTATATGACCAGGTTAATTTTGGCGGTAGTGCTGATGTCCTAGACCCGCTTTTTGGCACCAACCTTATAGGCGGTAATACATTATATCAACTCCAGACCAAAGGTGGATTATCTGCGACGTTCCAAGCAATGGAAGCTAAAGGAGTTTCGAAAACTATTTCATCACCAAGGGTAACCGTAATTAACCAGCAATCGGCTACCTTATCAATGTATAAGAGTGTTCCGAATGTAACTGTTACATGGACAAACAGCACAATTTCATATGCGTGGTCATTTGATTCAGTGAATATTTCATTGACCGTAACTCCAACAATCCACGAAGATGGTTCGATAATTTTAAACATTACTCCGACTGTTCAGGAAATCGTCGGTCGCGTTCCAATCAATATGGTTATTCCGGATGTAGGATTAGCTGATTCACCATATAGTAAAAATGTATTAAATTCAGAAGTATTAGGACAAGCGGTAATCGATACGCGCACATTAACTACGCAAGCACGAGTTAATACGGGGGAAACTATTGTACTAGGCGGACTAATCCACGAACGAGCGCATACTGCGGAATCGAAATTTCCTATTTTAGGCAGTATCCCAATCATTCGTACCTTTTTTAAGAAGAATATAGATTACACTGAAACCAGTCGGTTATTTATTTTCTTAACCGCAACGATTATTGACTAATGCAAGAAGTTGTTTGATATCCGTCTACCAGAAAGATTGAACTTTCTGGTAGCGGATATCTTATCTAAATCATAAATTTCAACAAAACTTGTATAAACACAAAAAATGTGATATAATTTTATAGTTAATTCCTACAGTGTTAACTTCCTTTTTAAATAACAAATCATAAGTCATAAGCTAATTAGGTATATCGATATATTTTTAGATAAAGCATAGACATCCGACCGAAATAAAACTTCTTATTAAGATACGAATTTCACCAAGGGTATATTGTTACGTAACCCTCAATATGTTTTCGTTGAATGTCGATATGTATGGATAAAAATTCCGGAATACATTAGTAAGTAATTTTTTACTTTCCATAACCGGTTTTCCCAAATATAGTACATCCTAAAAGAAACCATAGCTCTAGTAGTTGGTCATTGCGGTATAATTTTTTGTCATGCATACGAAAATATTTCTGGTTGATGGCAGTTCTTACCTTTACCGAGCATTTTATGCGATAGCTGCATTGTCAAATTCTAAAGGGCTACCGACTAATGCGATTTATGGATTTACGTCAATGCTCTTGAAACTGTTAAAAGATGAATCGCCAGAATATCTCGCAATCTGTTTTGATTTACCGGAACCGACATTTCGGCATCAAGAATTCGTTCAATATAAAGCTACCCGCAAACCGACCCCAGACGATTTAGTTATCCAGATTCCGTGGGTAAAAAAAATTGTTCGCGCCATGGGAATAACTATCCTAGAGTTACCCGGGTTTGAAGCGGATGACATTATGGGCACGTTAGCGAAACGAGCTGAACAAGAAGGATACGATGTAGTATTAGTGACCGGAGATAAGGATATGTTGCAGTTAGTCAACAAGCACATTCGTGTATTACGGATTCATCGTGGTGAACAGTATGTTTATGACGAAACGAAAATTATCGAGAAGTATGGTGTCCCGCCGAGTAAATTTCCGGATTTTGTTGGATTGATGGGTGATAGTTCAGATAATATACCCGGAGTGCCAGGAATTGGTGAAAAGATCGCCGCTCGGTTAATTAATGAATATGGCGATTTAGACGGTGTATTAAATCATATAAACGCAATTAAAGGAGATAAATTACAGGAGCAATTAAAAACCAATATTGAACAAGCGCGGTTATCGAAGAAGCTCGCAACCATAGACACCTCTGTACCGTTAGAGGTTAAGGTGGATGATTTGAAAATCAGTTCGCCAAACTATGAAGAATTAACCGCAATATTTCGGGAGTTAGAGTTTAACCGTTTACTAGCTGAACTACCTCAAGGGCAGACTTCTAAATCCGCAGAGAACGTTGTTTATCAAACCATAGAATCTGCATCTGGTATATCCAAGTTGAAAAAAGAACTTGATAAACATCAAAAAATATATGTGGCAATATCGCAGCGAAATAAGCAAATGACAGCGGTCGCCTTATCCTTAACGGAAAGAAAAAATTATGTTATTTTGTGGAACGATGAAACGAAAGACGGTATTCGCGAAATATTGCAGTCAAAACGACTGCAGAAAATCGGATTTGATTTAAAACAACAAACGATTCTTGCGAAAAAGAATGGTATCGAATTAACTAACGCTGCTTTTGATATTTTCTTAGCCGGATATTTATTAACTTCGCAACCGCCCCAATCGCTGACCTTACGACAATTAGCAATGACATATTTAAAGAAATCATTGTCAGCGGTAACACCATCAGATGACTTGCTTACGTCGGAACCTTCAGCTATGACGCAACTTATCGAAGAAGCGAATGTCATCCGTGAATTAGCAACGATTATGGAACAGAAGTTGGTCGAAAATGACCTTACCCAACTTTTTTATGACATCGAGATGCCGTTAATTCCGGTTTTAGCAGAAATGGAACTCGCGGGGATAAAGATAGATAAATCATATTTTAGTCAGTTATCTGAGCAGTTCGAAAAAGAATTGAAAAAACAAGCGAATAAGATATTCGAGCTTGCGGGAGAAGAGTTTAATATCAATTCACCGAAACAGTTGCAGGCGATATTATTCGAGAAACTCAAACTGCCGGTAAAAAAGAAAACGAAAACCGGTTACTCGACAGACGTAGATGTTTTAGAAGAACTAGCGACATTGCATCCGTTACCGGCGAAAATTCTGGAGTATCGAACGTTAACGAAAATGAAATCAACCTATGTCGATGCGGTATTATCGTTGGTTGACCCAGAAACGATGCTCTTACATACTTCATTTAATCAAGCGGGAACCGCTACCGGCAGGTTCAGTAGTAGTGAACCGAACCTGCAGAATTTGCCGGCGCAAGGGGATTGGGCGGATAAAATTCGAGCTGGTTATATTCCGCGAGTTCACACCAATGTTTTTTTAAGTGCAGATTATTCACAGATTGAACTAAGGATTCTAGCGCATTTATCGCAAGATGAGAAGTTATTGGATATTTTTAAGAATAACGAAGATATCCATACCCAGACCGCAATAGAAATATTCAATGTTCTACCAGAGTTGGTTACCGGAGAAATGCGTCGTGCAGCGAAAGTAGTCAATTTTGGGATCATTTATGGCTTATCTCCGTTCGGGCTATCGCAGAGTTTGAAAATCTCACAGGAAGAAGCGAAAGCGTATATTGCGCGCTATTTTGCGCGCTATCCTAGAGTGAAAGAGTATATTACGCAAACGATTAGTTTTGCTCGGGAAAAAGGGTATGTTACCACGCTCTATAATCGGCGACGATATCTGCCAGATATTAATAGTCCGAATCGTGACCTACGTGAGTTTTCCGAGCGTGCTGCAATTAATTCACCAATTCAAGGTACTGCTGCAGATTTATTAAAACGAGCGATGCTGAATGTTTATCGAAGAATGAAAAAGGAAAAGCTAACCAGTCTGATTTTATTAACTATTCACGACGAGTTGGTTTTCGAAGTACCTAAATCAGAACTGAACGTTATGCAGGCGGTGGTTAAGCAAGAAATGGAATCAGTAGCGCGGTTTACAGTTCCGCTGGTTGTCAATATTAAGGTAGGGAAAAATCTCGCTGAATGTTAAATAGTTTTCAGTTATCAGACTACAAATGACAACTGAAAACTGACAACGATACATGGTTATCGGAATAACAGGGGGTATTGGTTCAGGACAATCTACGGTTGCCCAGATATTTCAGCAACTTGGAGTAGCAATAGTCAGCGCAGATAAATTGGCGCGTGAAATAATGGAACCGGGTCGGGTAGGATATCAAGCGGTAGTGAAAGTTTTTGGTAAAGAATATTTAACATCGGATAATCGAATTGATCGCAAAAAGCTTGGAGCGTTAGTCTTCGGGAATAAACGAAAGTTGCAATTGCTGAATCGAACAGTTCATCCAATATTGATCGAACGAATTAAACAAGAAATTGAGAAGCTTAAAAAAACAAACAATTTTATTGGGCTCGAAGCCGCGATATTATTTGAAGCGAAAATGGACTCGCTGGTAGATTATATCGTTGTGGTGTATGCGCCGAGAACGGAACGATTGAAACGGATTAAACAACGGGATAACCTAACTCGACGCGAAATTGAATTGCGGTTCAAATCACAGATGCCATTGCGCGAAAAAATGAAATTAGCGGATTTTATTATTGATAATTCTAAAAGTCTGCAAGAGACGAAAAAACAAGTGTATTCTCTTTGGCGAGAATTAACTTGTAACCAGTAAATAGTGAAGAGGATGAGTAGAAAGGCAGATTTATTGATACCATTCTATTCAAACTTCTTCACCCTTAACCTTATTTATTGAGAGGAAAAGATTATGCCTGAGCGAAATACAACAAAGGTTACTAACGATAAATCCGACCGGAATGACCGCGTCGAACGTAGCGAGCGGAGTGACCGGGCTGAACGTTCAGAACGGAACGGACGACCAGAAAAAACACCGGATAAAATCATTTCGATGGATATTGGTTCATTACAGAAGAAAACAATTGCTGAATTAAACCGACTCGCTGCGGAACTGAATATCGAAGGACATAGCGGTATGCGGAAACAAGAGTTGATTTTTGCTATTCTCGAGAAACAGGCGGAAAAAGAAGGGGTTATGTTTGGCGAAGGGGTGTTAGAGATTCTTCCGGATGGATTTGGATTTTTACGTTCGGTAGAATATAATTATCTACCCGGACCGGACGATATCTATGTTTCACCATCACAGATCCGTCGGTTTGATTTACGCACTGGTGATACCGTTTCCGGACAAATTCGCCCGCCGAAAGAGAATGAGCGGTATTTTGCACTGCTCAAAGTTGAAGCGATAAATTTCTGCGACCCGGAACTAGCGCGGGAAAAAATCCTGTTCGATAACTTGACCCCTATCTATCCGAATAAGCGGATTATACTCGAAACTACTAGCGATAATATTTCCGGAAGGTTAATGGACTTATTTACCCCCTTGGGTAAAGGACAGCGGGGACTAATTGTTGCGGCGCCGAGAACCGGAAAAACTATGCTATTGCAGAGTATTGCCAATAGTATAAGTCGGAATCATCCGGAGATATATCTGATTGTGCTCTTAATTGATGAACGACCGGAAGAAGTGACCGATATGGAACGTTCGGTTAAAGGGGAAGTGGTGAGTTCAACGTTTGATGAACCGCCGGAACGACATCTGCAGGTAACAGATATGGTTATGGAGAAAGCGAAACGGCTGGTTGAATATGGGAAAGATGTGGTTATCTTGCTGGATAGTTTAACCCGATTAGCGCGCGCGAATAATGCAGTAGTTCCGCATAGCGGGAAGATGATGTCCGGTGGAATAGATGCAACGGCGTTATCGCGACCGAAACGATTTTTTGCTGCGGCACGGAATATCGAGCAGGGCGGTAGTTTAACCATCGTTGCCACCTGTTTAATTGATACTGGAAGCCGGATGGATGAGGTTATTTTTGAAGAATTTAAAGCGACCGGAAATATGGAAATTCATTTAGACCGACGGTTGGTTGATCGGCGGATTTTCCCAGCAATCGATATTTTCTCTTCCGGAACAAGAAAAGAAGAATTGCTCCTCTCCCCGAAAGAACTTGGTCGAATCTGGCTGATGCGAAAAGCTCTTTCCGAATCAAATCTGGTTGAATTGATGGATATGCTGATTGAAAAACTCAAGAAGACCAAAAACAATGATGAATTCCTTGATAGTATGAATCAGTAGCGTAACCAGAATTAGTCTATCTCTAGCCTAGTGTATGTAAATAAATACTTACCTAAGTTATCTTCTGTATTACTAGCAAAATCGCTCTATAAATCATCAGGTAGCTTTAATTCTGCTAATTGGTATCATTGGATAAGAGTGGGTATTGCTCGGAGCAATACCCACTCTTATCCAGCAGACCACCTTGAAAGAACTCAACTAAATTAGGATAAAAAATCGGTTTTGCATTGTCAATCTTGCTTTTTTTAGCAAAATAAACTACACTATATAGTTAAATCGATATACATTCGATATGCCAAATTGAAAAGGAATCAAAGTTTATGCGAAGTGATATCATGAAATCCGGATTAGAAAAAGCGCCGCATCGTTCTCTGTTTAAGGCAATGGGATATACGGATGAAGAGTTATCGCGTCCGTTAATTGGGATAGTTAATTCCGCAAATGAAATTATTCCTGGACACATTCATCTTGACCAGATTGTAGCAGCGGTGAAATCTGGAGTTCGACTTGCTGGCGGAACACCGATTGAATTCGGGGTTATCGGTATCTGTGACGGGATTGCAATGAATCATCAGGGAATGAAATATTCGCTTGCCAGCCGAGAACTTATCGCCGATAGTATCGAATGCATGGCGTATGCGCAACCGTTCGATGGATTAGTTCTCGTTCCGAATTGCGATAAGATAATTCCGGGAATGCTGATGGCAGCAGCGCGGATAAATATTCCGAGTATCGTTATTTCCGGCGGACCGATGCTTCCTGGGAAATATATCCAACCTGGACCGCTCTATGGTAAACGGCTGGATTTGGTGAAAGATGTTTTCGAAGCGGTTGGGAAAGTGCAAGCGGGATTGATGTCGGAATCAGAGCTCGCGGTATGTGAAAATTCTGCGTGTCCCGGTTGTGGGTCCTGCGCCGGAATGTTTACCGCTAACACGATGAATTGTTTAACCGAAGTGCTAGGGTTAGGGCTTCCTGGAAATGGAACTATTCCTGCAGTATATGCGGAACGAATTCGACTAGCGAAAAAAGCTGGAGAACAAATTCTCGAGTTGATTAAAAAACAGATTCTTCCGCGTCAGATTCTCACGAAAAAAGCGTTTGAAAATGCGATTATTGTAGATTTAGCGTTCGGTGGGTCAACGAATACCGTTCTCCATCTCCCGGCGATTGCTCATGAAGCAGGGATAAAATTAGAATTAACTTGGTTTAATAAATGGAGCAAGAAAACGCCGCAACTAGCGGCAATTAGTCCGGGCGGTGAACATTTCCTGCTCGATTTATATGAAGCGGGCGGTGTGCAAGCATTAATGAAAGAGTTATCGAGATTAGATATTCTAAATCTGGATTGTCTGACCGTGACCGGAAAAACGGTCGGGCAGAACATTGCCCGTGCGGAAGTAACCAATCGTGAAGTGATTCGGTCAGTAGAAAATCCGTATCGGCAAGAAGGGGGGTTGGCGATTCTATTCGGGAATCTCGCGCCAAACGGTGCAGTGGTGAAACAATCGGCAGTTGACGCTGAAATGTTGCGATTTTCCGGACCTGCAGTAGTATTCGAATCAGAACAGGATGCGGTCAAAGCGATTCTCGGTAAAAAAATCAAAAAAGGGTCAGTCGTAGTTATTCGGTATGAAGGACCGAAAGGCGGACCCGGAATGCAGGAAATGTTAACCCCGACATCTGCGGTGGTTGGTATGGGGTTGGGTAGAGAAGTTGCGTTAATAACTGACGGTCGGTTTTCCGGCGGAACGCGCGGTGCGTGTATAGGTCATATTTCACCCGAAGCTATGGAAGGTGGGCCGATTGCGATTATAAAAAATGGCGATATTATTCATATCGATATTCCGGAACGAAAACTCGAGTGTGAACTCAGCGATTCTGAGATCAATCGCCGACTTAAATCTTGGAAAAAACCGGAACCGAAAATTAATTATGGGTATCTCGCTCGGTATGCGGAATTAGTTACATCGGCACATACCGGTGCGGTATTTAAGAAAGTATGATTATTCAGATTTAAAATAAGATTACTGTGTATAGAATTTATTAAAATCCGTATAATGGTAAGCAATTGATATATTCTATCTTAAACTATGAAAAAAACTGGTGCACAAATTGTTATTGATGCATTACAACAAGAAAATGTTGAACTGATGTTTGGCTATCCAGGCGGGTCAGTGCTGGATATTTTTGACGAACTTGCGAAGTCAAATATCCGATTTTGTTTAACAAGACACGAGCAAGGTGCGGTGCATGCTGCTGACGGATACGCTCGCGCAACCGGGAAAGTAGGTGTATGCATAGCGACGTCAGGTCCCGGGGCAACGAATCTGGTTACCGGAATTGCAACTGCATATATGGATTCCGTTCCACTAGTTGCATTAACCGGTCAGGTGCCAACGTTATTGATTGGCAACGATGCGTTTCAGGAAGCGGATATAACCGGGATAACCCGACCGATAACGAAACATAACTATCTGGTTAAAAATGTCCAGGAATTGCCGACCGTGTTTAAAGAAGCGTTTTATATAGCGCGAACCGGTCGTCCTGGACCGGTGCTGATTGATATTCCAAAAGATGTGCAGAAAGCGGAATTAGATAATTATCAGTATCCGAAAGAATTAAAAATCAGAAGTTATAATCCGACGTATGAAGGGCATCCGAAACAAATTCTGAAAGTTGCAGAAGCGATTGCGCAAGCTAAACGACCGATAATCTATGCTGGTGGTGGAGTGATTATTTCCGGTGCTTCCAAAGAACTCACTGAATTAGCTACGCGATATAACATTCCGGTAACGACGACTTTGCTCGGATTAGGGAGTTTCCCGGAAACCCATCCATTATCGTTGAAAATGCTCGGTATGCACGGAACCCAGTATGCGAATTATGCGGTTATGGAAAGTGATTTAATTCTCGCAATCGGTGCGCGATTCGATGACCGGGTCACCGGGAAAATATCTGAGTTCGCCCCGCATGCAAAAATCGTTCATATTGATATCGATCCGTCAGCGATTTCGAAAAGCGTAGCTGTGGATATTCCTGTCGTTGGAGATTGTAAATCAATTCTGCAAGCGTTGTTAAAACAAATTAAATCTGCGGGAGATTATCGTGAATGGAATGAGCAAATCCAGAAATGGAAAAAAGAGTTTCCATTAACTTATGAAAAAAATAACCATCTAAAACCGCAATTTGTCGTTGAAGAGATTTATGCTTGCACGAAAGACAAAGACACCATTATGGTAACCGATGTCGGTCAGCATCAGATGTGGGTTGCACAGTATTATACATTCACTAAACCACGAACGTTACTATCATCCGGCGGATTAGGCACAATGGGATATGGTTTTCCAGCAGCGATTGGGGCACAACTCGGTTGCCCGGAAAAAACGGTGTTTTTGGTTTCCGGTGACGGTAGCATTCAGATGAATATCCAGGAAATGGCCACCGCTGTACTCAATAAGCTCCCGATAAAAATCGCCGTGTTTAATAATCAATATCTCGGTATGGTTCGCCAGTGGCAACAATTGTTCTATAAAGGGAAATACGCGTATACCTGTTTATCCCGAAATGTCGAGTGTCCGAAAGAATGTCGACCGAACGAAAAATGTCCACCGTTCACTCCGGATCTGGTGAAACTTGCGGAAGCGTATGGTGCCATTGGTATGCGGATATTTAAACCTGAAGAGGTTAAGCCGGCACTGAAAAAATCATTGACGATTCACGATAAACCAGTTTTAATGGAGTTTATTGTTAGTAAAGAAGAAAACGTATATCCAATGGTTCCGGCTGGAGCGCCACTCCATAAAATGATTGCTGAATTAGCATAAGGTGGATGCAAACGGATAGAAACTCTGATACAAACGGATAAAATTTATTATCCGTATGAATCCGTTTATCTCCGTTTGTTTCGTTTTAACTATGGAACACGAACATGTTTTAACCACATTAGTTGAGAATCGCCCTGGGGTATTAGCACGAATTTCAGGTTTATTTTCAGCGCGCGGATTTAATATTGATAGTCTGGCAGTTGGTGAAACGGAAGACCCAACAGTATCCCGAATGACGATAGTCGTTCGCGGCGATGACCGGATTCTCGAACAGGTGACGAAACAACTGAATAAATTGATCGATGTGATTAAAGTTCAAGATTATTCCTCGGAAGAATTCGTGCAACGCGAATTGATTCTCATTAAAGTTAATGCAGATTCGAAATCGCGGTCTGAAATTATGCAAATCGCGGATATATTCCGCGCGCGAATCGTTGACGTTAGCCAGAAGACATTAACGTTGGAATTAACTGGCGACCAAGGGAAAATTAAAGCGATGATCGATTTATTGAAACCGTTCGGACTAAAAGAAATCGCACGAACTGGTCGCATTGCAATGTCTCGTGGATAAAAAATAAAAACGAATGGGAAAATCGGGTAGCCGAAAACCGGAAAACAGATCCTGATTCGCCCATTTGAATTTTTTAAATATTTGGAAGGAGTTCAAGCTATGGCAGCAAAAGTTTATTATGATAAAGATGCAGATTTAGGAATATTAAAAAAGAAAAAAATCGCAATTGTTGGTTATGGAAGTCAGGGTCATGCACAA
Organism: bacterium; assembly: GCA_026416715.1. NCBI lineage: Bacteria > bacterium. The sequence continues at coordinate 19,833 of JAOAEQ010000021.1, read as the reverse complement.
GCGCAGAACCTTCGTGACAGTGGAATAACCGTTGTGGTAGCGGAATTGCCCGGAACTGATAATTATCAGTTAGCAGTATCGCATGGATTTAAGCCAGTATCCGCAGCGGATGCAACAAAACAAGCGGATATCATTCAAATCTTAGTTCCGGATGAATATCAGCCGATGGTGTATCACAACGAAATCAAACCGAACCTGAAACCAGGAAAAGCAATTATGTTCTCGCATGGGTTTAATATCCATTTCGGTCAGATTATTCCACCGAAAGATATTGATGTTATTATGGTTGCACCGAAAGGACCTGGGCATTTAGTTCGGAGCGTGTATGTCGCTGGTCAGGGAGTTCCCGCATTGATTGCTGTATTTCAAGATGCAACTAAAAAAGCAAAAAAACTGGCGTTAGCATATGCGAAAGGGATCGGTGCAACGCGAGCTGGCGTTTTAGAAACCACTTTTAAAGAAGAAACGGAAACCGATTTGTTTGGCGAACAAACCGTGCTGTGCGGTGGGGTAACCGCATTGATTAAAGCAGGATTCGAAACGCTCGTTGAAGCAGGATATCAGCCGGAAATCGCATATTTTGAATGCTGTCACGAATTGAAGTTGATCGTTGATTTGATTTATAATTATGGTATTAGTTATATGCGGTATTCGATCAGTAATACGGCGGAATATGGCGATTTAACTCGCGGAAAACGTATTATTACTGAAGAAACGAAAAAAGAAATGAAAAAGATTCTTGCTGAAATCCAGAGTGGCGAATTTGCGCGAGAATGGATTCTAGAGAATCGCGCCGGAAAACCAGTGTATAATGCGTTAGGTCGAGAACAAGCACAGCATCCAATCGAAGAAGTTGGGGCGCGACTTCGTTCATTAATGAGCTGGATTGATAAGAAAGACAAAAAATAAATTTACTACTATTGCATATTAATTAAATGATATTCTAGTGTAAGGGAAATATCCATATACAGTTATACAGGAAGTGACGGAATTAAACCGTGCAACTTCCGGTATAACCGAACTGAATAAGAAAAACCTATCAATAATAAGAGTTCAGGATTCCTCATACCATAACGATATAAAGATGTATACGGAATCCGTATAACTGGTCATGGATTGGTGGATACTATTAATTTTAATATTCGGATGTTTTTCAAGCCACGTATTGATCAACTCAAGCAGGTTCCAAATTTGGGTTTTTTCACCCACGGCTTGGGTGGCGAAAAAGTGGACTTTAATCACTCTACCTCACCTCCAGGACAAAATATATTTGCTTAACAGTATACTCCAGATAGGGATTTCTTGCAAATAAAAATTTCTATTCATAATCCTTTCCCTTACGCTACACTATAATTTTAAATTGTATTGAAGTTTACGCAATACTTTGTTTCATCATATATTGTACCAAATAATTGTAGTTTATCACGTGGTTTATTCCTGAAAGGAGTGATATACCTATGTTGCAATCGTTAGGAACCTCGATGCCTTTGGTTCTCATTGGTAGCGGAATCGCCATAGGCGTCGTGTGCTTCTGTATCGGTTACTTTTTTCGAAAAATAACGTCTGAAAGTCGCATTGCTTCCGCGAAAAAATTAGCGGAGGAAATCATTAAAGAAGCAGAAAAAGAAGCAACGGTTAAACGCGAATCCGCGTTACTCGAAGCGAAAGAGAAAATGTTGGAAGCCCGAACGAAATTCGAACGTGAAGCAAACGAACGAAAGGGCAAACTTGATTCTCTTGAACGACGGTTGACGGAGCGGGAATTAAGTTTAAATCGGCGGATAGAAAGTTTTGAAAAAAGAGAACGGGAAGTATTAGAGAAAGAAAAAGATATTACCAATCGCGAACGAAAAATAACGGAAAAAGAACGACAATTAGCTACGTTAATTGAAGAACAGAAACGCAAGCTGGAACAGGTTTCCGGTTTAACCGTTGACCAAGCAAAAAAATTACTTTTATCGACATTGGAATCAGAAGTACGCGCGGATGCAGCAATGCTTATTCGCAGTATAGAAAATGAAGCAAGAGAAACCGCAGAAAAAAAAGCGCGCGAAATTATTACGCTCGCGATTCAAAAAACCGCTTCAGATCATACCGCAGAAACTACGGTTTCCGTAGTTGAGTTACCAAATGAAGAAACGAAAGGCCGTATTATCGGTCGTGAAGGGAGAAATATTCGCGCGTTAGAGTCAGCTACCGGCGTAACTTTAATCGTTGATGATACACCGGAAGCAGTTGTGTTATCCAGTTTTGACCCGATTCGTCGGGAAATAGCAAAAGTCGCGTTAGAACGGTTAATTAACGACGGAAGAATTCATCCTGCCCGGATAGAAGAAGTAGTCGAAAAAGTCAAACAAGAAATTAAAAATACTATTCACGAGGCTGGTAAACAAGCAGCATTCGAGGTCGGCATACACGATTTACATATAGAATTAATAAATCTACTCGGTCGACTGAAATATCGGAGCAGTTATGGTCAGAATGTGTTACAACATAGCAAAGAAGTGGCATGGTTAGCTGGGGTAATGTGTTCAGAATTAGGTGTAGAATCGGGTATCTGTAAGCGGGCAGGATTATTGCACGATATCGGTAAAGCGGTTGACCATGAAGTTGAAGGACCGCACGCAATTATAGGCGCTGAGTTAGCAAAAAAATATAACGAAAAACCCGAGGTTATCTCGGCTATTTTGGGGCATCATGGTGAAGTTGAACAACAAACTATGGAATCAATCATCGTTCAAGCTGCGGATGCTATATCCAGCGCTCGACCTGGGGCACGTCGAGAAACCCTAGAAGGATATATCAAACGATTAGAAAAACTCGAAGAGATTGCTGATTCATTTTCTGGTGTTGCAAAAGCGTATGCATTACAAGCCGGCAGAGAGATTCGGGTTATTGTTGAGCCGGAGCAAGTTAACGATGTCCATGCAGCGAAATTAGCGCGCGATATTAGCAAACAGATTGAAAAAGAATTACAATATCCCGGTCAAATTAAAGTTACTGTCGTTCGAGAAGTTCGTGCGGTTGAATACGCAAAATAATGGCTCTAAGAATTAAATCATTATTCAGAATGCTGGACGAGGTGCTATGAATATTTTATTTATTGGTGATATTTTTGGCCGTCCCGGAAGAGAAATTGCAGTATCATTAGTTCCGCAGTTACGGCAGAGATATCGGGTTGATTTTTGTATTGCGAATGCGGAAAATGCTGCTGCCGGTAAGGGGTTAACGGAAGTTATTCTAACGCAATTATTATCGTGCGGTATAGATGTAGTAACCGGCGGAAACCATATTTGGCATAAAAAAGAAATTATTCCGGTAATGGAAAAAGAACCGCGGTTGATTCGCCCTGCAAATTTGCCTGAAGGAACTCCCGGCCGTGGTGCTGGGATATTTACGATAGCTGATAAATATAATATTGCTGTCGTCCAGTTAATTGGGCGAATATATCTCGCTTGTGTAGATTGTCCGTTTCAGGTTATTCGCCGAGAGTTGAATCAATTGAAATCGCAAACGAATATGATTATTGTCGATATGCATGCGGAAGCTACTTCAGAAAAAGTCGCCATGGGTTGGTATCTCGATGGTGAAGTGAGTGCTGTGGTAGGAACCCATACCCATATACAAACTGCCGACGAAAAAATTTTGCCTAAAGGGACCGCATATATAACTGATGTCGGTATGACCGGTCCCCATGATTCGGTTATCGGCGTGAAAAAAGAGATTATCTTGAAAATGTTTCTAACCCAGTTACCAGTAACCCATGAAGTTGCGTCTGACGATGTAAAACTGCAAGCAGTGTTATTGACCATAGATGAATTAACGGGAAAAGCTACCGCTATATCTCGGTTGTCCATAGTGAATGAAGATTTGCAAAACCAGTAAAGCTAATGATGGTTTAGGTTCGTATATTATGAAACCGTATACTGTAACAGAACTAACCTTAAGAATTAAAGAAATTCTCGAATCGAATTTTCCTGAAGTCTGGGTTGAAGGTGAAGTAAGTAATTATAAAGTTTCAACGAACGGACATGCATTTTTCAAATTGAAAGATGAACGAAGTCTGATCAATAGTGTGATTTGGCGGAGTAATTTACAGAAGATAAAGTTTAATATTGAAGATGGTCAACAATTAATTGTTAAAGGATATATCGATGTTTTTGAACCGCAAGGTCTGTATCAACTTGTTATTGAAACCGTGGAACCCGTTGGGGTTGGTGCGTTGCAGAGAGCTTTCGAAGAGTTAAAAAAGAAACTTCAGGAAGAAGGATTATTCGATGAAAAATATAAAAAACCGATTCCGGTATTTCCACAAAAAATCGCAGTTGTTACTTCGCCGACCGGAGCTGCGATTAGAGATATTCTGAATATATTAAAACGACGGTTTGCGAATATTCAGGTTGTAATTTATCCTGTTTTGGTTCAGGGAAAAGAAGCAGCCGAACAAATCGCTACAGCAATCAATGATTTAAATCGATTAAAAAATTGCGAAGTTATTATCCTTGCTCGCGGTGGTGGTTCACTCGAAGATTTATGGCCGTTCAATGAGGAAATTGTTGCCCGAGCAATTTTTGATTGTGATATTCCAATCATTTCTGCAGTCGGGCACGAAACGGATTATACGATCAGTGATTTTGTTGCGGATTTACGCGCTCCGACCCCATCAGCAGCAGCGGAATTGGTGGTGAAAAATAAACAAGACGTTATCGAAAAACTCGCCGGATTACATCGCTATCTCCATAATACGGTTCGATATAAAATATCGACGTTAAAAACAAAAGTTGAACAGCTCATCCAGCGCCCCGTTATTATTCGACCTTACGATAAAATCAATCAATTATCCCTCTACATTGATACGTTACATAATCAATTCCGAACACAGATTGACTATATTTTCGAGTCGATGAACAATAGGTATCATCGTGCTTCGGCTCTACTGCTCCAATATAGCCCGCAGCAGAAATTAGCACGAGCTAGGGAAATGATACAAAAAGAGACGCGTACCCTCCGTGATATAATAGTATATCGGCATAGACTTATAGCAGCGAAGGTAACAGCGATAACCGAAAAATTAGCAATATTAAATCCATTAGCTATTCTCGAACGCGGTTATAGTATCAGTTATACCTATCCGGAGAAAAAGATTGTTAAAACTATTGAGCAATTGCAATGCGGGAAGAAAGTTTCGGTTCGCGTTGCGCAAGGTGAATTCATTGCTACGGTTGAACAATTACACCGTAGCTGAAAGAGGTTATTTATGTCTGAGAAGAATCAAAAAAATAAAAGTGAAGAAATAAAAAAAATCAACGCAAAAAACAGTTTGAAATTCGAGGAAGCACTCAAACGACTGGAAGAAATCGTTAAACATCTTGAGAGTAGCGAAGTATCTTTAGAAGAGTCAATTACATTGTTTGAAGAAGGGATTCGGTTATCCAAATATTGTAGTCAGAAACTTGAAGAAGCGGAACAGCGGATAACGAAATTGATAAAAACCGACTCTGATGAATTCCAAGAAATCCCTTTCGAGGAAACGGAGTCGAATCAAGAACTTTCATAGTCTTACGTCGTTAGGGTTGGGAAAATGAGAGTTATTCTTTTCGTGACCCATGGTAAATAGCTTGGTAATGATATCATCGATTTAATATATGGATATACAGAATTATCTACATAAGAGAATTGAAATTATCAACGCTTATTTAGAGAACCATATTCCGTTAGATAACCAATATCCGGCGGAAATATATCGGGCGATGCGATATAGTGTATTTGCTGGTGGGAAACGGATTCGACCTATTTTAACCTTAGCTACAGCAGAATTACTCAACGGAAATATTCAGCGCGTTTTACCGGTAGCTTGTGCTATCGAATTAATTCATACCTATTCACTCATCCACGACGATTTACCCTATATGGACAATGATGATTATCGTCGTGGGAAACTAACCTGTCATAAACAGTTTGGGGAAGCAATTGCTATTCTCGCAGGAAATGCATTGTTAATGTTAGCGATGCAGTTTATTACCAATAGCCAAAGTAAAGCAAAGCTCGATAGCCGGCTTCAAACTCGTATTCTTAAAGAACTGACCGTTGCTAGCGGCTTTGCAGGTATGGTTGGCGGACAAATAGTTGATACCGAATCAGAAAATAAATCGGTTGATTTTGATACAGTGTACTATATACATACGCATAAAACCGGCGCATTACTCTGTAGTTCAATTCGCATCGGAGCAATACTATCAAACGCGAATAAGTCGCAATTACAAAGATTAACCCGATTTGGTAATGCATTAGGTCTAATGTTTCAAATAACAGATGATATTCTGGATGAAATGGATAATCGTTTCCAATTACAGAAAATTGGGAAACGCGACCGCATTCGTGGAAAAGCAACGTTTCCGAGCGTTATTGGGATTGAAAAATCAAAAGATACTGTCGCCCAATTATATACTGATTGCCAGAACATCATGCATCCGTTTGGGAAAAAAGCCGAAGCTCTGGTAGCTATAGCTGAACTAGTAGCAAAACGGATTGAATAGATTGAAAACTAAATGCGATTAATATTATCAAGATAGATATAACTATGGTTAAATCGCTATCAGAAATAAAATCACCACAGGATTTCAAAACATTTACTATTCCGGAATTAGAACATTTAGCGCGTGAAATTCGCGATAAAATTATCAGTACCGTAGCTAAAACTGGCGGGCATCTCGCGTCGAGTCTTGGTACAGTTGAACTAGCGATAGCATTACATTATGTTTTTAATACCCCCAAAGACCAGATTATTTGGGATGTTGGGCACCAAGCATACGCACATAAACTGTTGACCGGGCGATACGACCAATTCCACACGTTGCGCCAGTACGGCGGACTCTGTGGTTTTACGCATCATGCGGAAAGTGAATTTGATGTTATGACAACTGGCCATGCCAGTACCAGTATTTCTGCTGCTTTGGGTATAGCGTGTGCGCGCGATATGCAAGGAGAAAAATATGCGGTAATTGCAGTTATTGGCGATGGCGGAATGACTGGCGGAATGGCATTTGAAGCGTTAAACAACGCTGGGCATCTCAAAAAAGATATGCTTGTTATCTTAAACGATAATGAAATGTCAATATCACCAAATGTTGGTGGATTAGCAGCGTATTTAAACCGAATCATTACTGACCACCATTATAATATTGCACAGAAAAAAGTCACTGAATTTATGAAGAGAATCCCGCATGTTGGTCAGTCGATGGTATTTTTGAAAAAACGTCTTGAAGAATTTGTTAAAGGATTAGTTTCGAAAGGGGTGATTTTTGAGGAACTCGGCTTCCGATACGTTGGTCCTGTTGATGGTAATAATCTAGCGTTATTAATTGATACCTTAAAAAAAATCAAAGAGTTTAAAGGACCGGTTCTACTCCATATTGTTACTAAAAAAGGTAAAGGATATGCCCCAGCTGAAAAGAATCCAGTCGTTTGGCATGGCACTCCTTCGTTTAATATTGATACAGGCGAATTTGATGAAGATGGATACGTTTCTTATACTGATATTTTCGCTGAAACAATAGTTGAATTGGCTAAAGAAAACCGCAATATTGTTGCGATAACTGCGGCTATGGCATCAGGTACAGGCTTAAAAAAATTTGCACAAACATTTCCTGAAAGATTCTATGATGTAGGCATAGCTGAACAGCATGCGGTAACGTTTGCTGCTGGATTAGCTACAAAAGGATTACGTCCCGTGGTAGCTATATATTCAACTTTTCTCCAGCGTGCATTCGACCAATTGGTACATGATATCGGCATTCCTAATCTACCGGTTGTATTTACCATTGATCGCGGGGGGTTAGTCGGAGGAGACGGAATGACGCATCAAGGGATATTCGATTTAAGCTATTTAAGAATGATACCGAATATGGCAATAATGGTTCCAAAAGATGAAGTAGAACTACGTCAGATGTTAGCACTTGCTATTGAATATACCGCTGGACCAATAGCCATTCGATATCCACGAGATAAGATAACCAATCAAATTTCAACTTCTCCCCAGTCTTCAAAACAGAATTCTCGGTTCTTACAATTCGGAAAAGCGGAAATATTGCGTTCCGGAAAAGAAATTGCTCTTCTTGCTATCGGAACGATGGTTACCCCAAGTTTAGAAGCTGCATATGAACTTGAAAAACTGGGTTTGGATCCCGCAGTAGTTAATATGCGATTTGTTAAACCATTAGATGAAGGGTTGCTGAAAGAATTAGCTAAAACATTTTCATGGTTTATTACCGTTGAAGAGAATGTTCTTTCAGGGGGATTTGGTTCCGCGGTAACTGAATTTTTGAATCAGCATAGGTTATATCAGGTTAAAGTACGGTCAATCGGATTGCCAGACGAATTTCCACCACATGGTGCCCGTTCAATTCTCTTACAGAATTATGGATTAACTCCAGAAGGTATTAAAATGATTATTCTTGATACTTGCATCAAAACTTAATTATACACCTCTGGAAAAATACTTTAATCATTCAACCGCCATACAAAGTCTCATCAATCGTTTAAACTCGATAGATATCAGAAACATTACTAATAAGCAATCAGACTTGGATTTTAAACTAGAATTCTTAATTTCGTTATAGTAAAGCGGCGAGGCAATGCAGCAGGTTAACCCTATTTTTTATTTACAGGAATCGCAATATTACGGTATTATAATAATGTTATTATAATGAACGTTCGTGATGTAATCGCATTGCTACCATTACATGGCATAGACCTGATCTATAGCTCAGTCAAACTCATATAGTAAGCATAAGTATTGTTATAGGACACGAATAATCAAAAATAGCATTTGAACAGTTCCGTTGGTGTATTCTAAGGATTTATCGTGATAGCATTTCATAATGTGAGTAAAATATATCCACCAGACACTGTAGCGTTATCTGAGATAAATTTATTGATAACGAAAGGAGAACTCGTGTTATTGTGCGGAGCAAACGGTTCTGGAAAAACCACCTTACTACATTTAATAAATCGATACGAACGACCCACGAAAGGTGAAGTCATTGTTTTTGGACGGAATCTATCAGAAATCAAATGGTATGAAGTCCCATACCTACGGCGCCGAATCGGGGTTATTTTCCAAGAGTTTAAATTACTGCGAACCAAAACCGTATATGAAAACTTAGCGTTTGTCCTTCAAGTTCTCGGTATCGGAGAAAAAGAATGTCGCCGTCGTGTATTCGAAATGTTGGACAAAGTAAGTTTATCGAACCGAGCGGAAGTGTATCCAAGAAATTTATCACGCGGAGAACAACAACGGTTACGAATCGCCCGCGCATTGATATACGAACCGACAATCATTTTAGCTGACGAACCCACAGCGCATCTTGATGCGCAGACAACTCAAGATATAACAAAATTACTACTCGATGCGAACCGAAATGGCGCGATTTTAATTTGGGCTACACAGGGTCCTGACCCGTTTCCGGAAGTCAAAAAACGATTGCTCCAGCTTGACCAAGGGAAATTGGTTGGTCTGGATACTGAAAAACAACCAATAGAGATTAAATCAGAAATTCCGCTCCGTAATTTTCATCAAAATTAGCGCGATTAATTTGCATGAAGGCAAGGTATCGGATATGTCGTTCGGGTTCGCGATTGACGTATGGTTTTTAGACCCCAACGGTTTGACGAATCGTTTGTTGATGTATATCGAGACTTATTTCGTTACCGTTACCCGATATCAGCAGCAAACGTTACCAATAACCGCAACTTCATATGCGAATTAGACTAGTTAAATATTTTTTTAAAGAAGCGTGGTTAAGCTTGGAACGAAGTGCGGCATTGAGTATAATCACCGTATTAACCATTGCGGTAGCGTTGAGCGTGTTAGGGATATTTTTCTGGGTTATATCGAATTTAGAAGAACTCCGTGCCTCATTTGGTAAAGAAGTAGCGATTATTGTGTTTTTAAATGAAGGCTACGATAATAAACAGATTGACCAATTAGTTCAAGAAATTCGGAATATCGATGGTGTATCGGAAGTGGTCTATTTGCCGAAAGATAAAGCTCTTGCAGAATTTATGAAAGATGCTGAAGTTAAACGTGAAATTCAATTACTCGGATTTAATCCATTGCCTGATACGTTGGAAGTCCGAACAGCAACTGCATTTTCAAAAGAGAAATTAGAAAATATTGCGGAACAAATTCTACAAATGCCAATTGTGGATAGTGTAGATTATGGACAGGAATGGGTTGAACGTTTATCGCAGTTTTTAAAAGTTATTCGATTTTTTGCGGTGATTGTTGGAACAGTCATTGTTGGTGCGACATTAGTGATTATTGCGAATACTATCCGATTGACCATTCACAATCGACGAGATGAAATTGAAGTGATGAAACTTGTCGGTGCTACGGATTGGTTGGTTCGCGGTCCTTTTATTTTGGAAGGGTTTGTACAAGGGTTACTCGGTGCAATTGTTGCAGTAACTGCATTATATGGTATCTATAATTTAACCTTAGTGCAAATTGGTGGAGTAGCATTTATTACGTATCCATTTATACTCGGTCTGGTTTTCGGTGGAATGATGTTAGGGTGTCTTGGTGCAATGATATCCCTGCGAAGATACTTACGAGTATAAGTTATTACGATTATCAATATTCATTTTCAATGCGCAAGTATCCATTTTGCGTTGAATATTGTTTATGGAACATTTTGGATTGAGATGATGAATAGGAATTCAGTTATTCGATACTTAAAACGGTCATTGGTACCTTATACTTCGTACTTGGTATTTGGTATATGGATTTTGATGGTTGGCACTAACATATTTGCTCAGGATAGTTCAATTCTCGAAAAAGAAAATGAATTGAAAAAAATAGAGAAAACTATCCGAGATACAGAATTGAAAAAGAATGAAACGAAAAAAACAGAAAAAAAGATATTACAAGAACTGGATAGTATCAATCTACGATTGAAAGTAAAAGAACGTGAATTATCGGTTATCGAGCGCAACTTATTGGAAAACAAGAAAAAATCGATGATACTAACGCAAGAGTTGTTATCAGCCCAGTCTCGTCTAGCGCAATATAAAGATTATTTATCCAAACGGTTGGTTCGGCAATATTTTTCTGGTAAGTTCAGTTTTTGGCGGACTTTATTTACCCAGCAGAGTTATCGTGACATATTATTACGGTCGCGATATAACCGCATTATAGCATATACCGATGCGAAATATATTTTATTAACCAACCAAGCTTCTAGAAAAATTCAGAAACAGCAGTTTGATTTAGCGGAATTAGACCGAAGTCAACGAATACAACAGCAGGAGCTCACCAGAGCAAAAAAAATCTATTTAGCTGAGCAAGCGAATAAAACCCTATTTTTAACGAAGGTACGAAACGATCGTGCTACCTACGAACGGACAATAGCAGAGTTAAAAGAAGCTGCAGTTAAACTAGAAGCTATGATTCGAGAACTTCGTTCGCGGCAAATAGCTGCTCGAGAAGTAACCTATAGTGGCGAACCATTTTCAGCGATGCAGCGTCGGTTGATTTGGCCTGTGAGCGAAGGGAAAATTATTGCGGGGTTTGGTCGGCAGAAAGTTGCTGGTGGAGAGAGTGAAATTGTGTTAACCGGGATAACTATTCGTGCGCCTATTGGGACGCCAGTAGATGCGGTTCATTCCGGTCGAGTTATTTTCGCTGATTGGTTAGCGGGATATGGAAATATGGTCATCATTGACCACGGTAAAGGTTATTGGACAACTTATGCCCATTTACAAGATATTTTTGTTAGTAAAGGACAAGATGTGATTCGAAAACAACAAATCGGTTCTGTTGGTGATACAGGTTCGTTAATTGGAGCGCAGTTATATTTTGAGATTCGAAAAGATGGTAAACCAATCGACCCGGAAACGTGGCTTGTCGGAAGATGAATTATTCCCTTAGTAAAAGCTAGACTACGTAAAAATATTTTAATTTTATAGTTGACAAAATAGCGCTATAAGGTTTATACTCAAACGATAAAAAAATTAAATTCAATTTGAAGATTTAGCGAGGTTAAAATTATGAAAACATGGTTTTCCGGTAGCTATATAGCGAGCATTATTTTAAGTTTAATACCAACAATGTTATTTGCTGCAGAAATTATCATTGATAATAGTGACTCTACCTGTTTTGTTACACCCGCATATTCCTGGCAAACGAGTGTTTGGGGTGATGTATATGGTGCGGATAAGTTATATACCACAAAGAGTGATATTGTTAAATCGGTCCGATGGAGAGCGCAGCTTAATCCTGGCCGATATCGCGTTTTCGCTTGGGTGAATCCAGCCTCGTATGCGAGCGATGCGAAATATACAATTTATTATGGTCAGAATTCGGTAACCTTAATTCGTAACCAAACTACGGCGGAAGGGAAATGGAGTATTGATTTAGGGGTTTATGATTTTGATACGGTTGGCGAAGTAGTGTTAACTAATGAATGGCAGGGACCAGAACAATTTATTGTTGCTGATGCGATTAAGTTTGTTGAAGTTTCCACGACCGAGTTCAGCTGGTCTGCCAAAACGCCAGCGGATGCTCTAGCCATGGCAAAATCTTCCGGGAAGGCGATTCTTCTTTTCTTCTCTACCGAAAAAGCAACCGACGCGCAAAAACTTCTCGCTGAAACCTTAACTGACCCGACCGTAGTAAAGTGGGGTATGCAATTTATTACCGTCCATATTCAGGTAGATAAAAATCCAGAGTTAGCGGAACCATATGGAATATATCGGGTACCAGTTATTATTTTTCAAGATTATTCGGGTAAAGAAATACATCGAATAGAACAGTTTATTTCAGCAGCAGAGTTAGTCCAGGAAATGAATAAAGCGCTAGCAAAAAATGTCCCGCCAGTACGGTAATAATAGGTAGGTTAGCTCGTATAAGTTTAGTGTTTTTCCTAATAACTTTGAACACATAACTTCCAACTAGTATTACCCGTATTATCCCTTTAGTCCGGTCAATGTTATCCCGCGCATAATATGTTTCTGGAAGAACATAAACAGAAGTATAGGCGGCGTAGACGCGATAAAGAGACTCGATAAAATTACTCGCCAGGGAACAGAGCTGGTGAGTTGAAAATCATAGAGTTTAACCATAATCGGGAATTTTTCCGGGGTGGAAAGAACCATTAAAGGCCAGAGAAAACTATTCCAAGTTCCCATAAACGAAAAAATGGTTAATACTGCGAGCACCGGTTTACTTAATGGCAAAACTAGCTGAACAAATATCCGAAATTCAGAAGCGCCGTCAATTCGTGCAGCAGCAATTAAATCGTTCGGAAGACTATCAAAAAACCCTTTTAACAGAAAAATAAAAAATGCGTTTACTCCTGCAGGAAGGATGATTGACCAATAGGTATCTAATAAGTTTATATGGAAAATCGGGATATCTTTTACTGTTATATACAAAGGAATCAAAATTGAAGTGAAAGGAACCATTAAGGTGCTCAGAAAAAGCAGGAGTATATATTTTCCAGCAGGTGGGTCGAGTTTTGAAAGTGAATATGCCGCTAATGAACTGATCATCAATGATGTTAACCAGCACCCTAATGCCAACAATAAAGTATTATGAAAATAATGAATAAATTTTATTTGGTTCCATGCTTCGATATAATTATCGAATCGCCATGATTTCGGTAAGAAATTCGGTGGAACTGCGAGCAGTTCAGCATCAGTTTTAAATCCGCTTAACCAACCCCAAAGTAAAGGAAATACTGCAGTAATCGATAGTATAAACAAGAAAATAAATAGTAGCCAATATCCTAGTTTAACACTTGGTTTCTTATAATCCGCTTCAGAAATGAGCGTTCTTCCTTTAACCATTTGCAGTTTATCAGGTAATATCTGATTCATAGCTTTACCACATTCAAGAATTGTATTCGATAGGGCTAGAACGTATCGTCTATAACCCATTAAAGTTTAATATGTTTACCTCGATTCAATGGTTCAATCAGAGAATTCTGCGCGCAATCATCGGTATTCAACATTTTCTATTCAATTTGGAATCGTTTTGTTAATCGAAAATAAATAATCGTTAGAATTAATAAAACAGTAAATAAACATAAACTAATTGCTGCTGCTGCACCGAATTGGACGTATGTAAATGCATATCGATATATCAGCAGCATAATGGTTAAAGTAGCGTTATTCGGCCCGCCTTTCGTCATAATCAATGGTTCACCAAAAACCTGAAATGTACCTATAATCTGAAGTAACAACATCATTAACATTACCGGTCGAAGTTGTGGTATCGTTATATGAAACAACCGTTGCCGAATTGAAGCGCCGTCAATTTCAGCAGATTCATAAAGTTCTTCTGGAATGCCTTGCAGACCAGCAAGATAGATTATCGCGGTTGCTCCCGCTCCTTGCCAGGTTGCCATGATAACCAAACTTACCATAGCAGTTTTTTCACTTAATAACCACTGGCAAGGCGGCAAATGGATATAGGAGAGAAGATAATTCGCTAGCCCAATTTCCGGTTCATAAAACCAACGCCACATAATCGCCACCACTACCATTGGAAGTATTGCTGGTAGATAAAATGCCGTTCGGAAATATCCACGGAATCGACGGAGTTCATTTATCGCTATCGCGAGAAATACCGGAATAAAATATCCGAGTAATAAACCGAGAAAAACAAAATAGATAACGTTTTTCCATGCAGTCCAGAATAGTGGATCATTGAATACGAGCCGAAAGTTCGCCCAGCCGACGAACTGTGGCGGGATATCCGTTCGTACGGCAAAATGCTGAAAACTAATAATAAACCCACGAATAATCGGATACCAACTAAACCATGAAAAAAATAGCAGTGCTGGCAGTAAAAAAAGAAAACTAATCCACTTTTTTCTGAGATACATTACAGGGAGTTGCATAGTGCCATATTACTCATGAGACTTAATGGTATCGAGAAACCGGGTTTGGAATTGAGTCGCAGCGGTATCTAACAGTTTTTTCGGGTCAGCATTTTTATTCGATAACACTGATTGCACCGCCGGACTCAACGCTTCACTATACAATTGCTGGCAGAAAAAAGGTGGTTCAGCTTTAACATATTTATTCGCCTCAGTTCGGAATCGTTCATAAAGCGGAATATTACGATATGTATCAAGGATACGATCGAATATTTCTTTTCGTTCTCCTTGATAAGCACATAATTGCGGGATACCGACAATTCGTCCTTGTTCTTTTCGCAGTTTTGTGATTTGTTCAAATGCTGCTGTATCATGGGCGAAGGTGATATATTTCCAACAAGCATCTTGTTTTTCTCGGCTAATTGTCGGATTGATTATTGCATACCCACCCCCCATTTGGTTTGCGCGTCCTGCAGGTCCTGCAGGAAGAATGGTAACTCCGATATTATTAATGTCCATACCATATTTCTCAACTAGAATTGGAATCCATTCCGGGGTCATCATCGCCATAGCTATTTGGTCAGAAGCGAAGAGTTTGAATGCTTCCTCGCTATCAATCAAAAAATTCGGCTGCAAAACGTCGTATTTCCAACGTAAATCTTTTATAAACTGTAATGCATGCACCGCAGGTGGTGCATTGAATACCGCAATCCATTTGTTCCCTTGTTTTTGTTCAAAATCTCCTCCAGCTTGCCAGACCCAATTTAGAAAATACCAACCTGCAGCACCGGTTGCAGCGCAAATTCCGAATCCGGAAATATTCTTTTTTCGGTCAGTTAATTTAACCGCAGTTTGCACAAATTCATCCCAGGTTTCTGGTGGTTTTGGTTCTCCAGTACTATCAACAATCCCAGCGGATTTAAAAAGTTTTTTATTATAAAATAATCCCATGATATATCCGCTATATGGTCCTGCGGGTAAACCATAGTATCTCCCATTGACTGTATATGGGGCGAGGATAGCTGGATTTAAATCCGGGTAGTTCTCCCAAGTTCGTATTCTATCCGTTAGGTCTAAAGCGAGATTCTTTTCTGCTACGCCAATTCCTTCTGTAGCAAACATTCCTACGACATCGGTACATGTTCCGCCAGCCATTTTGGTTAGAAACGTTTCTGGAGTGAACTGCCACGAACTCATTTTAACTTTAATATTAGGATATTTTTTATTAAATAGTGCTAAGTATACCCGTGTTTCTTCCTCTGCCAGCTTATCTCCTTCACGGGGTCCATTATTAACGGTTATAACAACCATATTTGAATTTGTATTTGATGGCAAGTCAGTTTTGGAAGAACCGCACCCGCATAAGTATATACATAAGCTGTTATAAATTACTAGAGGAATGAGTATATGTAATAGTAGTTTCATTATTTTCACATTGAATAAAAAAGGGTGGCTTTTATGCGAAGTACAAAAGTACCAAGTATAAAAAGAGCCACCCTTTTTTTCAGGAAACTCGTATGGGTTATTCGTTATTCAAACAACTCCCAGCCACGTTGCCCTTGCAGCGGTACCCGCGTTGGTATTTCACGCACCGTGGATTTTAATTCAGATTCTGGAAATAGTGGTGCTTTCGTTGGCACGACAATGAGATAGACGCTCTTGATTTTTGCCGGTGTATCGCTATCTATACAAAACAGCGGAGCTTCTCCTGCGCCAGTAGCATAAAAGGTTACATTATCTCCAGAAGTAGTATTGATATATCCTATTGCAACACTATCAACTGATGCGGTAGTGCTAAATGACCAACTATATGGTTTTAATCCACCAGTTGCACTAATACCAGCACTACTACCGATTGGTCTCAGAATCGTTTCTGCGGATAGCGTTAACTGGAGCGATGCGGTTGATAAAACAAAAGTACCCGGACCTAGCGCCGTCGTACTTATCGCTACAGCATCAATATATCCATCCATGCCTCGATGGTCAGCGAAGTTAGCGCGATTTGCTGCATTAAATCCAATTGAGAAGAAATGGCCAATATCAGAGCTACATCCAAGACTAAAACTATTTCCCGTAGCGTTATATGTGGTAGACCCTTGTAATACTCCGTTTAAATAGAGTAAAATGGTACTTGTTGCTGGGTTACTATTATTGTAGTTTAATACCGCAGCAACATGCGTCCATTGTTTTGTTGGAACCGGATTGATTGAATTGACATACATTCCATTACTATCGCCTTTATCAGTCCAAAACGATAGTCTATTTGTTCCACCACTACTCGCTCCGTGGATTCGCAGCATCCATTGGAATGTTTGCCCGAAAGGCCATTCCGTTGAACCTAAATATTGTAAACTTGCAACATTTTTCGTACCAATATCAGCAGTGTTCAGGCAGAAAATGTACTCAACTGTTAGTGACCCAGGTGGAAATGCCGGAGTAAATAAAATATGGTATCCTTCATCTCTTCCTGGACTATGTACCCGTAACGCTTTACCACCTTGGAATGGTGCGCCAAGTCCGATGATATTTGCATCAACAATTTCTGGTTCCGTATTCGGTTCTGTGGTATCAATATTGAGGTTGTCCATTTTCCAAATTGCAGTACATTGAGTCGGGATAATTTCCCCAGGACCAATAATATAATAATTCGGAGCTGGACCAATCGTAGCATTATCAAACGTGATTTTAAATAACGGCGCTGTATTTCCTCCATAAGCTAATAGCGTAGTTAAAAAAACAAACAATAGAATTTTTTTCATTATCTAATTCACCTCCTTCCAGATAAAATTTTCTACTCCTTAGTATAAACCTAAAAGGATGATATTGTCAACACGGAGTTGATTTATTCTCCTCGGGGAGAAAGGGTACGAATTGCATCCATGATTTTAGATACGATAATTCGATAGGTTTCCTTTTCATCCGGTAATTGATATTCTGTTTTCAGGTTGATCGGCGGTCCATAGTATACCGTGATTTTTTTCGGTTTCGGGAATTTTGCATACCGTGGATACGCCGCAAACGAGCCGTCTATATATACCGGAATAACCGGCGCTTGTGATTTATAGGCAATCAACCCGACGCCGGGCAATCCCGGTTTAAGTTTACCGTCAATACTTCTTGTTCCCTCAGGATATATTACCACGATTTCACCTCGAGCTAAATAATCAAGAGTCATTTTTACTGCTTGTCGGTCAAATATATCGCGTCGGATAGGAAACCCACCAACGCGTGGTATCCACCACGCTAATAGTTTTTTATTCCATAAATCATGCCGTGCCATAAATTTTACCGGGCGGGATAGCAACACTGCATCTAAAAACGGGTCGAGATAACTTGCATGATTTGAAACTAACAATACCGGTCCCGTTTTAGGGATATGTTCAAGTCCAACTGCGGAGATACGAAAATATAATTTACAGAACAAGAATGAAATCCATTGATTAATCCGATAAAACCATGTTTTCTTTTCCGCCATAATTATAATTTCGGTTGGTTCGTAAGTTGCGATAATAGTTGTGTAAATGTTGGAAATGAGGTGTTGATACATTCCGTATCAGAAACACTAGTTGTACCTCTTGCGATTAACCCAGCGATCGCAAGTGACATTGCTATTCGATGGTCACCGAAACTATGGCACGTGGTTCCGGTTAAAGCGGTCGGTCCATAGATTATCATTCCATCGTCTTGCTCTTCGATTTTTGCACCGAATCGAGTTAATTCGGAGACTACCGCATGGATGCGGTCAGTTTCTTTAACTCGGAGTTCCGCAGCATCGCGAATAACTGTTCTCCCTTCCGCTTGCGTCGCAAGAACTGCTAGGATCGGAATTTCATCTATAAGCGTAGGGATAATTGTTCCACCGATTTCGGTTCCATACAATTGACTCCATTGAACGACAATATCCGCTACCGGTTCAGGTCCATCCTCATGTTGATTTTCTAATTGGATATATGCGCCCATTTCTTTTAAGACATGCAGCAATCCAGTTCGGGTTGGATTTATCCCAACATTTTTAATCACTAATTTAGAATCGGGGATAAGTAATCCAGCAGCAATAAAAAACGCTGCAGATGAAATATCGCCTGGAACCGATAAATCTTTTGCTACCAATTTTTGGCCACCTTGAATGATGCAAGTTAATCCGGCAATTGTGACTTCTACTCCTAGGTACCGAAGCATCCGTTCCGTATGGTCGCGCGAAGCCGCTGGTTCCGTTATCGTCGTTGTTCCGTTCGCATAAAGCCCAGCGAGTAGAAGCGCAGACTTAACCTGTGCGCTCGCAATAGGAAGTTTATAATCTATCGCTCGCAGATTCCCACCGTGGATAGATAGCGGTGGATAGTTATTATTATTTCGGCCGTAAATTTTAGCGCCCATTTTCGTCAACGGTTCAATCACGCGTTTCATTGGCCGCTGGCATAGGTATTGGTCGCCGGTAAGTACAGCAAAAAAATCTTGACCTGCAAGTATACCGAGAATCAACCGCATAGTTGTTCCCGAGTTCCCCGCGTTTAATACTTGCATGGGTTCTTCTAACCCGAATAACCCTTTTCCTTGCACGATAACCCGGTCGGTACCCAATCCGGCTATTTCTATTCCCATTGTCTGAAATGCGGTTGCCGTGCATAAACAATCTTCACTATTTAAGAAGCCGGTTATGGTCGTTGTTCCTTCCGAAATAGCGCTAAACATAATCGCCCGATGAGAAATCGATTTATCTCCTGGCACAGAAATTTCGCCTGATATTGCATGGGTAATCTGGTTAATGGTCAACGTTTCCATATATACTACGCATTGATTACGATTACAGCGATAAAAACCGTTGATAGTATATCGAATTGGAGTAATCTGTTTTTTAAAATCTGTGTAATCATGTTAGATAAAAAAGATACCTGATTTTGCTAGCTTTCGTCAAGGAGATATTATTAAGGTTAGTTGCGAAAAGTGAGGA